>JAISQQ010000439.1 GCA_031274075.1 Accumulibacter sp. | reverse complement strand
GGTATAATCCCTTCTTCGCCATCTCAACGCAAGCGCCGCCCATGTCTATCCTGTTTCGTCCGTTTTTCCTGGTAATCATGTTTTTCCCGCTGCTGGCGCACGCCCAGCAAATGCCGACGCCGCCGGCGCTGGCGGCCAAGGCCTGGCTGCTGGTGGAATCGGCCTCCGGGCAGGAACTGGCCGCGCAGGCGGCCGAGGAGCGCGTCGAACCGGCTTCGCTGACCAAGATGATGACCGCGTACCTGACCTTTACCGCCATCAAGGAAGGCAGGATCAAGCTGGACCAGACCGTGCTGGTGTCGGAAAAAGCCTGGCGGACGCCGGGTTCGCGGATGTTCATCAAGGTCGGCACCCAGGTATCGGTGGAGGATCTGATCAAGGGCCTGGTCGTCCAGTCCGGCAACGACGCCAGCGTGGCGCTGGCCGAAGCGATCGCCGGCAGCGAGGACGAATTCGCGCAGCGGATGAACCGGGAAGCGCAGCGCCTGGGCCTGAAGAACACCCAGTTCCGCAACGCCTCGGGCATGCCCGACGTGGAGCACTACACGACGGCGCGCGATCTGGCGGCGCTGGCCGGCGTGCTGATCCGCGACTTCCCGAACGAGTACGCCAAGTATTATTCGATGAAGGAATTCCGCTACAACAACATCACCCAACCCAACCGCAACCGCCTGCTCCAGCTCGACCCGACCGTGGACGGGGTCAAGACGGGGCATACCGAAGCGGCCGGCTTCTGCCTGATCGCCTCGTCCAAGCGCGGCGACCGCCGTCTGCTGGCCATCGTCCTCGGCGCCGCTTCGGACGCCGTGCGCACGCGCGAGTCGCTCAAACTGCTCAATTACGGCTTCCAGTCCTACGAAGCCGTGCGCCTCTACGCCAAGGATCAGCCGGTATCGAACATGAGAGTGTGGAAGGGAGCCGCGTCGACGGTCAAGGCCGGCTTCCAGAACGACTTCGTCATCGCCGTGCCCAAGGGCCTCTCCTCGCGCCTCAAGAGCGAGCTGCTGTCGCGGCAGCCCCTGATCGCGCCGGTCGCCAGCGGGCAAACCGTCGGCACGCTGAAGATTTCACTCGACGGCAAGCCCTACGGCGATTATCCGGTCGTGGCGGTCGAAGCCGTGCCCCGCGCCGGCATTTTCGGACGCATGATCGACACCGTCCGGCTATGGTTCAACTAGAGCGTTTTCGGGTTGAATTTCCGGGTTGAATGTTGACACATTTCATCGCATGCACATCGATACAGGCACAGGCGCGTCGTCCCGGCGCAAGCCGGGACCCAGTTTGTTCATCGAATTCCTGGATTCCGGCTTGCGCCGGAATGACGGGATGGGAATGGTCGCCGTCCGCACCAAGAAGCTGTTTGCGATCTTCTCTCTGGGAGCGCGGTGCCATCGCACGCTCTCTATGAACGTAAAGTCGACCTGTGTGCATGAAAACAGCGACGGTTCGGTAGGGCGGGAAAGCGCAGTACCTCCCGCCGGTCCTTTTTACGGCGCAACGCGCCGCACGACTCAAAGGCCGTCGAATAATAGAGGCGGCGGCTGCGCCGCCGGAGAGAACGACCGGCGGGAGGCGCTGCGCTTTCCCGCCCTACGGAACCGTCGCTGCTTTCACGCACACCGGTCGACTTCACGCTCATGGAGAGCGTGCGATGCCCTTGGGAAGCGCGGGGCGCCCGTCCCGCTTTTGACCAGCGCCATGACACTGCAGCCACTGTTGCGGGGCTGGTGCCCCGCGCTCCCAGCGGGGTCAGAGGGCAGAGGGCAGAGGACTGAGAACCTGTTCACGATCTTCTCTGGGAGCGCGGCAAGGCCATCGCACTTGTGGCGTCGTTGGCATCGTGGTGATTTTCCTGGCGCGCGGGTCTTCGGCCCTTGGGCACTGGCGCGAAACCGTTGGCGCTCCCCGTAGGGCGGGAAAGCGCAGCGCCTCCCGCCGGTCGTTCTCTCCGGCGGCGTAGCCGCCGCTTCTTTGACTCCAGGGACCGGCTAACTCTATCGGCTTGCTCGCCGGACAAACCCGTCGCCACTTGCCGGCGTTTCCTCGCCGGGGGCGTCCTGGCATTCATCTTGGCATACGACGCGGTCTACCCGCGCCCGGGGCGGTCCGCGGTGCGCCCACGCGGTCAGCCGGTCGACGGCTTCGGCGGGGCCGCGGATATGGGCTTCGACGCTGCCGTCGTCGCGGTTGCGCACCCAGCCGTCTAGGCCGAGTTCGCGCAGCTTGGCCATCAGCGACCAGCGGAATCCGACGCCCTGGACGCGGCCTTCGATGAGCAGCCGGCGGGTGAGGGCGGGCATTATTCCTCTTACGCCGCCACCGCCGCTACCGTCTCCGGGGCGATTGCCGCGAGGATGCCTTGCATCAGTTGTAGCGGCGTCGGCGGGCAGCCGGGGATGCCGACGTCGACCGGGATGACGTTGGCTACGCGTCCGCGGCTGGCGTAGCTCTCGCCGAAAATTCCGCCGGTGCAGCCGCAGTCGCCGACGGCGACGACCAGCTTGGGTTCCGGCGTGGCGTCGTAGGCGCGCCGCAGGGCGGTTTCCATGTTTTTGGCTACTGGTCCGGTGACCAGCAGCAGGTCGGCG
>JAISQQ010000423.1 GCA_031274075.1 Accumulibacter sp. | reverse complement strand
TCAAGCGCCTTGCCGGAAGCGGCTTTAGGCAAATCGGTTTTCGCTGCGACGGCTTCGATCAATTCAGACTTGTTCATAGTATCTCCTGTTGTTTGTTAAGAGTCGTGATGGAAACTCCGCCGAGATTCTTGCACTTCATGGGCTTGAAGGGAAGGGGGTGACGCTGAAATTTTCGGGAGACGTAAAAAAAGTGTCATTTTTTTGCGGGTGTCAGGTGTCGGGTATCAGATGTCAGGGATCAGGTATCAGTACTATTTGCGGGCGCGAAACGCCCGGTAACTGATCTGATCCCTGATCCCTGACACCTGTTACCTGACCAGCAGGGGTTTCAGGAAGCGGCCGGTGTAGCCGGCCTTGCCGTCGGCGATGACCTTGGGCGTGCCGGCCGCCAGGATCCGGCCGCCGCCGTCGCCGCCTTCCGGGCCGAGATCGACGATCCAGTCGGCGGTCTTGATGACGTCGAGGTTGTGTTCGATGACGACGATGGTGTTGCCGTGATCCGCCAGCCGATGCAGCACCCCGAGCAGCATCTCGATGTCCTGGAAATGCAGGCCGGTGGTCGGTTCGTCGAGGATGTACAGGGTGCGGCCGGTGTCGCGCTTGGACAATTCGAGCGAGAGCTTCACGCGCTGCGCTTCGCCGCCGGAGAGGGTGGTGGCCGACTGGCCGAGCGTGATGTACGAGAGGCCGACGTCGACCAGCGTCTGCAGCTTGCGGGCGACGACCGGGACGGCGTCGAAGAACGCGCGCGCCTGTTCGACGGTCATTTGCAGGATATCGTGGATGTTCTTGCCCTTGTACTGGATTTCCAGCGTCTCGCGGTTGTAGCGCTGGCCGTGGCAGATGTCGCAGTTGACGTAGATGTCGGAGAGAAAATGCATTTCCACCTTGATCACCCCGTCACCCTGGCAAGCCTCGCAGCGTCCGCCCTTGACGTTGAACGAGAAGCGGCCGGGACCGTAGCCGCGCGCGCGCGCCTCGGGCACGCCGGCGAACAGTTCGCGGATCGGCGTCAGCAGTCCGGTGTAGGTGGCTGGATTGGAGCGCGGCGTACGGCCGATCGGCGACTGGTCAACGTTGATCACCTTGTCGAAGTGATCGAGGCCGACGATCTCGTCGTGCTCGGCCGGTTCCGCGGTCGAACCGTAAAGATGCTTCGCCGCGGCGGCGTAGAGCGTGTCGTTGATCAGCGTCGATTTACCGGAGCCGGAGACCCCGGTGACGCAGGTGAACAGGCCGACCGGGAGTTCGAGGGTGACGTTCTTCAGGTTGTTGCCGCGCGCGCCGACGATCTTCAGCAGGCGCGCGGGGTCGGCGCGGCGGGGAAGGCCCGGCGCGGCGATGCGCCGCCGGCCGGCGAGATAGTCGCCGGTGAGCGAGCCGGGACGGGCCATGACCTGCGCGGGCGAGCCCTCGGCGACGATGAAACCGCCGTGCACCCCGGCGCCGGGACCGATGTCGACGACGTAGTCCGCGCCGCGGATGGCCTCCTCGTCGTGTTCGACGACGATCACCGTGTTGCCGATGTCGCGCAGGCGGCGCAGCGTCTCCAGCAGCCGATGGTTGTCGCGCTGGTGCAGGCCGATCGACGGTTCGTCGAGCACGTACATGACCCCGGTGAGTCCCGAGCCGATCTGCGACGCCAGCCGGATGCGCTGCGCTTCGCCGCCCGAAAGCGTTTCCGCGGAACGCTCCAGCGACAGGTAGTCGAGGCCGACGTTGATCAGGAACTCCAGGCGGCCGACGATTTCCTTGAGCACCTTTTCGGCGATCCGGGCCTTGTTGCCGGCGAGCTTCAAGCCGGCAAAATAGTCGCGCGCCTCGCCCAGCGGCAGGCGGCTGATCTGGTGCAGCGTCAGCGCGTCCTGCCCGTTGCCGACGCGCACGTGCCGCGCCTCGCCACGCAGGCGTGCGCCGTCGCACTCCGGGCAGGTAGTGTTGCTGATCAGCTTGGCGAGTTCTTCGCGCACCGCCGCCGAGTCGGTCTCCTTGTAGCGGCGTTCAAAATTGGTAACGATCCCCTCGAACGTATGGCTGCGGTCGAAACGTGTGCCCCGTTCGTTGAGATAGCGGAAACGGATCACTTCGCGGCCGGAGCCGTAGAGCAGGATTTGGCGGATTTTCTCGGGCAGCCGCGCGAACGGCGTATCGACGTCGAAACCGTAGTGCCCGGCCAGCGAGGAAAGCAGTTGAAAATAGAAAGGGTTGCGCCGGTCCCAGCCGCGAATCGCGCCGGCGGCGAGCGACAGTTCCGGGCGCGTGACGATGCGCTTTGGATCGAAGAACTGGATCACGCCGAGGCCGTCGCATTTCGGGCAGGCGCCCATCGGGTTGTTGAACGAAAAAAGACGCGGCTCGAGTTCCTGCAACGAATACGCGCACATCGGGCAGGCGAAGCGCGCCGAGAACAGATGCTCCTGGCCGGAATCCGTTTCCAGCGCGATGGCGCGGCCGTCGGCGTGGCGCAGCGCGGTCTCGAACGATTCGGCGAGGCGCTGGCGGATATCGCTGCGCACCCGCAGCCGGTCGACCACCACGTCGACGGTGTGTTTCCGCGTCTTGGCCAGCTTGGGCAAGGCGTCGATCTCGTGGATCGCGCCGTCGACGCGCAAGCGGGCAAAGCCCTGCGCGCGCAGTTCGGCGAACAAATCGAGCTGCTCGCCCTTGCGGTTGGCGACGACCGGCGCGAGCACCATTAATTTCGTGTCCGCCGGCAGCGCCAGCACATGGTCGACCATCTGCGAGACGGTCTGCGCCGCGAGCGGCAAGCCGTGTTCCGGGCAGTACGGCGTGCCGGCGCGGGCGAACAGCAGGCGCAGATAGTCATGGATCTCGGTGATCGTCCCCACCGTCGAGCGCGGATTGTGGCCCGCCGCCTTCTGCTCGATGGAAATCGCCGGCGACAGTCCCTCGATCAAATCGACGTCCGGCTTGTCCATCATCTGCAGGAACTGGCGGGCGTAGGCGGAGAGCGATTCGACATAGCGGCGCTGGCCCTCGGCGTAGAGCGTATCGAACGCCAGCGAGGATTTGCCCGAGCCGGACAGCCCGGTAATGACGATCATCCGGTTGCGCGGAAGATCGAGATCGATGTCCTTGAGATTGTGCGTGCGCGCGCCACGGATGCGGATTTCCTTTGATTCTTCCATGAAGAGGGCCAACCGGGAGGGGAAAGCGAACGGGGTAGTATAGGCAAAATTTCGCCGATATGACCGCGCGAACCGTTTTTGGCGGGAGGCAGGTGGCAGGTGGCAGAAGTTTCCGACGCCTTGCGCTGGAAACAGGAAGAAGGTAGGGCGCGCTCTCCGAGCGCGCCGTGGTGCGACGGTGGCCCCAACGGCGGCT
>JAISQQ010000371.1 GCA_031274075.1 Accumulibacter sp. | reverse complement strand
GGCGCCGGTTGTTCCTTCTCCTTGCGTTCTGGACGCGGCTCATTGCGCTGTCGACGCGGTTCGCGGGTCTTTTGCGTCTCTTCCCGCGCCGCGGAGTTGAACCTGGACTCGCGCGCTTCCTTCGGCTCCCGGGACGGGCGGGTTTCGCGGTGCTCGCGCTCGTCGTCGCGGCGACCGCCGCGCGGGCCGTGGCGTCCGTCGCGCGGGCCGGCGGCGCGCGGTTTCTTTGGCGCCTTGACTTCCGGCGCGGGTTCGGCGGCGGCGCGGAACCAGGAGGCAATCCAGGAGAAGAATCCGCCGCCGCTCTTCTCCGCTTCCTTCGGCGTCTTTTCGGCGACGATCGGCGCCGGCTCGATGGTGATGCCCTTGATCGCCGCCTCTTGCCGCGGCGCCTTGACTTCGCCGTTGGCGGAGCTTTGCCGCTCGTTTTCCTCGGCGGGCACGTCGACCCTCTTGTACGACGGCTGCACCAGGTCTTCCTGGTTGAGTTCGTCGTGGCGCAGGCGGACGATGCTGTGCTGCGGCGTTTCCAGGTGGATGTTCGGGATCAGCAGGATGGTCACCTTGTGGCGCATTTCGACGGCCTGCACGTCGGCGCGCTTTTCGTTGAGCAGGAAGGTGGCGACGTCGACCGGCACTTGCGTGTGCACGGCGGCGGTGTTGTCCTTCATCGCTTCTTCTTCCAGGATGCGCAGGATGTGCAGCGCGGCCGATTCGGCGCTGCGGATGTGGCCGGTGCCGGAACAGCGCGGGCAGGGAATGTAGCTGGTCTCGGCCAGGGCCGGGCGCAGGCGCTGGCGCGACAGTTCGAGCAGGCCGAAACGGCTGATCTTGCCGGTCTGCACGCGGGCGCGGTCGAGCTTCAGTCCGTCGCGCAGGCGGTTTTCGACTTCGCGCTGGTTGCGCTGGCTTTCCATGTCGATGAAGTCGATGATGATCAGGCCGCCGAGGTCGCGCAGGCGCAGTTGACGGGCGATTTCCTCGGCCGCTTCCAGGTTGGTCTTGAACGCCGTTTCCTCGATGTCGGCGCCGCGCGTGGCGCGGCCGGAGTTGACGTCGACGGAAACCAGGGCTTCGGTGTGGTCGATGACGATGGCGCCGCCCGAAGGCAGGTCGACCTGCCGGGAATACGCCGATTCGATCTGGTGTTCGATCTGGAAGCGCGAGAACAGCGGCACGTCGTCGTGGTAGCGCTTGATGCGGCCGACCATCGTCGGCATGACGCGCGACATGAACTGGCGCGCCTGTTCGCAGATGTCGTCGGTGTCGATCAGGATTTCGCCGATGTCGGGCTGGAAATAGTCGCGGATCGCGCGGATGACCAGGCTGCCTTCCTGGTAGATGAGGAACGCGCCTTTCTGCAGGCTGGCCGCGCCGTCGATCGCTTTCCACAATTGCAGCAGGTAGTTGAGATCCCACTGCAATTCCTCGGCGCTGCGGCCGATCGCCGCCGTGCGCGCGATCAGGCTCATGCCCTGGGGAACCTGCAACTGGTCCATGACTTCGCGCAGTTCGGCGCGGTCGTCGCCCTCGACCCGGCGGGATACGCCGCCGCCGCGCGGATTGTTGGGCATCAGCACCAGATAGCGTCCGGCCAGGCTGATGAAGGTCGTCAGCGCGGCGCCCTTGTTGCCGCGCTCGTCCTTGTCGACCTGGACGATCAGTTCCTGCCCTTCGCGCAAGGCTTCCTTGATGGTCGTCGCGCGGCTGGTTTCGACGTCCGGATGGAAATACGCGCGGGAAATCTCCTTGAACGGGAGAAAACCGTGCCGCTCGGCGCCGTAATCGACGAAGGCGGCTTCGAGACTGGGCTCGATGCGGGTGATTACCGCCTTGAAAATACTGCTTTTCTTCTGCTCCTTGAGGGCCGATTCAATGTCCAGGTCAACCAGTTTCTGACCATCGACAATGGCGACACGAAGTTCTTCGGCCTGTGTCGCATTGAACAGCATTCGCTTCATTTTGGGGCTCCCGCGTGCATGCAAACCGAGGGGAGCGCCTTGTGCAGGCAGCGAGGGGCTTGTTTAGTTGTTGTCGGGGATGTCTGGGCTTTTCCTTGAAGGCAACTAATTGGGTCGTGTCGCTGGGTTATTCTTTTTGGCCCTGAAAAAAACACAGGCGCCGGGAATCTGCTTGGGGCGGTCCGAACGTGCTGGACGCACGCAAATCAAGTAGTATCGCTACTTTTGGTGAGCGTACTTAACCAGGCGATTTGCTCGGATCGACCCCGCGCAAGCTGGCGCGGGAGAGGAGATGCTTCTGAAGCCTGCCGGAAATCGGGCCGCGATTTCAGTTCCATGTTTCCATGACGCTATGCGCGGCGCCGCTTGAAGGTCTTACGGGTCAGTGCCTCTTTCAATCCGAGACACAAATCGCGGGGTAGTATATTCAAATTGGCCGAAGTAAGCAAAAACAAGGTCACGCAGGCCATCGTAAACGCCGAGGACGAAGGCCAGCGCCTCGACAACTACCTGCTGCGCGTCTGCAAGGGCGTGCCCAAGAGCCATGTTTACCGGATCATCCGCAGCGGCGAGGTGCGCCTGAACGGCAAGCGCGCCGCCGCCCAGGATCGCCTCCGGGCCGGCGACGCCTTGCGCATCCCGCCGGTGCGCGTGGCCCAAAGGCAGGAAGAAATCGCCGCCGGGGCCGAAATCAAGGCCGTTTTGCCGATCCTGTACGAGGATGAAGCGCTGCTGGCGATCGACAAGCCCGCCGGAATCGCCGTCCACGGCGGCAGCGGGGTGAGTTTCGGAGTGATCGAAGCGCTCAGGAGGCAGCGCCCGGCCCGTTTTCTCGAGCTGGCGCATCGCCTGGACCGGGAAACCTCGGGTTTGCTGCTGGTCGGCAAGAAACGTTCGGCGCTGGGCGCCTTGCACGCCATGTTCCGGGAAGGCGGAGGCGGGCGAGGGGCCGACAAACGCTACCTGCTGCTGGTCCGGGGACGGTGGCAAGAAGCGGTGCGCAAGGTCGGATTGCCGCTGGGCAAATATCTGCTGGAGTCGGGCGAGCGCCGCGTGCGCGTGGCGCCCGACGGCAAGCCGTCGCAAACGGTTTTTCGCCTTGTGGCGCGCTGGGAAAATTTCAGTCTGCTCGAAGCCGAATTGCGCACCGGCCGGACCCACCAGATCCGGGTGCATTGCGCGCATCTCGGATTTCCCATCGCCGGGGATGAAAAATACGGCGATTTTGCCTTGAACCGGACGCTGGCCAGGGAAGGTTTGAAGCGCATGTTCCTGCACGCCTGGAAAATGAGGCTTCCGCACCCGTCGAGCGGAGCGGAAATGGATTTGCAGGCGCCGCTTCCCGAGGCGCTGCAAGCTTTCTTGAAAAAACTGTCGGCCAGGGAAACGCAAGATCATGGCGCAACGCTTTGAATTACTGGTTTTTGACTGGGACGGTACCTTGTCCGATTCCACGGGCGTCATCGCGCGCGCCCTGCGCGCGGCCTGCCGCGACCTCGACCTGCCGGAACCGTCCGAGGCGCAGGCCCGGTTCGTGATCGGCCTGGAACTCTCGCAGGCCCTGCGCCACGTGGCCCCCGCGCTTGCCGACGAACACCTGCCGCGGCTCGCTTCCCGCTACCGCTGGCACTACCAGGCGGCGGACCGGGAGATCCAGCTCTTTGCCGGCGTTCCGGCCTTGATCGAGACCCTGCACGCCTCCGGATGCCCCTTGGCGGTGGCGACCGGCAAAAGCCGCAAGGGCTTGGCGCGCGCCTTCGCCAATTCCGGGCTGGGCGCCTACTTTGCCGCCTCGCGCTGCGCCGACGACTGCTTCTCCAAGCCGCACCCGCAAATGCTCGAAGAACTGATGCACGAATTGGCCGTGCCGGGCGAGCGCACGCTGATGATCGGCGACACCACGCACGATATGCAAATGGCCGTCAACGCGGGAGCCGCCGGGCTGGCGGTGAGCTACGGAGCGCATCCGCGCGCCGAACTCGCGCGCTTGAAGCCGCTGGCCTGCGTGGACGACGTCGCGCAGCTTGCGCTGTGGCTGAAACGAAACGCGTGACGCCGACCCCGTCTCGCGCGGCCGTCTCGCGCGCCGCTTTGCGCGCGGGTTTGATCTATACTCCGCCGATACCTTGACCGAGTCGAAAAGTGGATATGTTGGAAAATACGTCGGAAAATACGTCGAAAAATACGCAAGAAAATACACCGGAAAAAGAATCGCCGTGGGAACGGCAACTGCTCAAGAAAATCGCCCTGGAATCCTTGAAGGAGAGCCGGGCCAAACGCCGCTGGGGCATTTTCTTCAAGCTTGCGGGACTCGCCTATCTCATCGCCGTGCTGGTGCTGATCGTCGATTGGGGCGCGTCGGAGAAGCTGGCCGCGGACGGCAAGCACACGGCGCTGGTCAATGTCAACGGAACCATCGCCGCCCACGGCGACGCCAGCGCGGAGAAAATCAACGGCGCCCTGCAATCCGCGTTCGAGGACAAGGGAACGGTCGGCGTCATCCTGCGCATCAACAGTCCGGGAGGAAGTCCCGTCCAGGCCGGCATCGTCTATGACGAAATCCGCCGGCTGCGCAAGAACCACCCCGATATCCACCTGTACGCCGTGGTCGAGGACGTGTGCGCGTCCGGCGGCTATTACATCGCCTCGGCCGCGGACAGGATTTTCGTAGACAAGGCCAGCATCGTCGGTTCCATCGGCGTGCTGATGGACGGCTTCGGCTTCACCGAGGCGATGCAGCGCGTCGGCGTCGAGCGGCGTCTCCTCACCGCCGGCGAAAACAAGGGATTTCTCGACCCCTTCTCGCCCCAGGACGCCAAACAGATAGAGCATGCCAAGACGCTTCTCCAGGAAATCCACGCGCAGTTCGTCGACGTCGTGCGCAAAGGGCGGGGAGAGCGCCTGCGGGAAACCCCGGAGATGTTCTCGGGCCTGATGTGGACCGGCTCGCAAAGCGTGAAACTGGGCCTCGCCGACGACTTCGGCACCGTCGATTCCGTCGCCCGGGAGGTCATCAAGGTCGAGAACATCCTCGACTACTCGGTCAAGGAAAACATCGCCGAGCGCTTTGCCAA
>JAISQQ010000367.1 GCA_031274075.1 Accumulibacter sp. | reverse complement strand
GAAATGACCCTCAAGTTATCCGGTTTTTGGTTCGTTATCACATAGAGACGATCGACAAACCGGAGAAAAGTCCGTGAAAGTCACGCAAGACAATGGCGCAAGCCGGTATTTTGCCACCGGATTACCCGGTACGCTGTCGTCGCGCAGCGGATACGCGGAAACCGAGCCGGTACACACGATTGTCGCCGACCGCGATGCGGAGGCTCATGGAGATTGGGCGGCTGAACCGAAATAGGAAGAAAAAAAGTCCGGGCGGCGGGCGCTCGCCTACCTTCCGCCGCTCGGCGAAGAGCGCCGCAAACACGAGCGCCGCCAGCGCCAGGCCAAGGTCCTGCTCGATACGCGCGTGACGGCGAACCGGCGGCAGGGTCTGTCGATCGACGAGGAGATATAGCGGGCTTGTTGCGCTTCGTCCGCCGGGGGGGTCGCGCCCGACGCCGCCGCGGGATTCACGGCCCGCCCGGGCGTTGGCGCACCCCGTAGGGTGTCAGGAATCAGGAATCAGGGATCAGAGGTCAGGTGTCAGAAGCTGTTTTAAAAAAATTAGTACGAGAAATGCTTTGATCCCAAAAACCAAAATTCGAGCACTGGGTGATGGTTGGGCGGTTTCTCCCAAACCGCCGCCCCCCGGCGCGCTCGGAGAGCGCGCCCTACCCTGGATGATCCATCTGCTTCTCAAAACGTCTTTCTGATTTCTAAAACAGCTTCTCAGTATTCTTGCGGACGCGAAGCGTTCGGTAATTGCCGCCATTTTCGCGCGCACCGGTCGATTCATGGAGAGAGTGCGATCTTCCCTGGGAGCGCGGGGCTTCTGCCCCGCAACAGCGGTGGCGTCACTCTCCCGATGATTGCGGGGCGGAAGCCCCGCGCTCCCAGCGGAACCGTCGCTGTTTTCACGCACACCGGTCGACTTTACGTTCAAGAGAAGATCGCAAACAGGTTCTCAGCGCGCCACGATCATCCGCACGCCGAGCGCGACGAAGATCGTCCCCGCCAGCCGGTCGAGCCACACGCCCGCGCGCGCGTGCCTTTGCAGCCATTGCCCGACGCTTCCGGAAAAATAGCCGAGCAGGCCGAACAGCAGCGCCGCCTGCGCGGTGAACACGAGGCCGAGCTGCGCCGTCTGCCAACCGGCGTGAGCCTGTCCGGCGACGATGAACTGCGGCAGGAAGGAGAGGAAAAAAAGCACCACCTTGGGGTTGATGGCGTTGGCCAGCAGGCCCTTGGCGAACAGGCGGGAAAGCGGCTCGCCGCCGCCGCGCACCGTCGCCACCCTGGCCTGACCCTGGCTGCGCCAGGCGCGCAGGCCGAGCCAGACGAGATACAGCCCGCCGCCGAGCCTGAGCGCCAGGAAGGCCGGCGGCGACGCGGCGATCAAGGCGCTGACGCCGAGCGCGGCCAGCAGGGTGTGGCTCAGGCAGCCGAAGCCGCAGCCCAGGCCGAAGGCGATGCCCGCGGCGCGTCCGCGCGACATGCCGAATCCGAGCACCATCAGATTGTCCGGGCCGGGCGAGACGGTGATCACCACCGCCGCCACGAGGAAACCCAGGAATTGTTCCGGGAGCAGCAGCATCGCTGGCGCGCGCAGCGGTCAGACAACCACAGTCTGCGCTTCGTCGTCCCGGCGCGCTTCGATGCGCCCGATCTCGACGGCCGCCTCGCCGGCGGCGCGCAGCAGGGCCAGCGCCCGCGCGGCGTCTTCCCGGGCGACCACCACGCACAGGCCGATGCCGCAATTGAAGACGCGGTGCATTTCGCTGTCGGTCACATTGCCGGCGTCCTGCAGCCACTGGAAGAGCGGCGGACGCCGCCACGCCGAGGCGTCGAGCACCGCCTTGACGCCCGAAGGCAGCACGCGCGGCAGGTTCCCGGTCAAGCCGCCGCCGGTGATGTGCGCCATGCCCTTGACCGGCAGTTCGGCGATCAGGGCCAGCATCGGCCTGGCGTAGATGCGCGTCGGCTCCATGATCGCCTCGGCCAGCGTGCGCCCGCCGTCGAAAGGCGCGTGCAGGTCCGGCCGGGCGACGGCGAGAATCTTGCGCAGCAGCGAATAACCGTTGGAATGCGCGCCCGACGAGGGCAGGCCGAGCACCGCGTCGCCCGGCGCGATGTCCTGCCCGGTGATGATTTTCGACTTTTCCACCACGCCGACGGCGAAACCGGCGAGATCGTATTCACCCGCCGGGTACATGCCCGGCATTTCCGCCGTCTCGCCGCCGATCAAGGCGCAGCCGCCGAGTTCGCAGCCCTTGGCGACGCCTTGGACGACGCTCGCCGCCGTGTCCACGTCGAGCTGGCCGCAGGCGAAGTAGTCGAGGAAGAACAAGGGTTCGGCGCCCTGCACCAGCACGTCGTTGACGCTCATCGCCACGAGGTCGATGCCGACCGTGTCGTGGCGACCGAGCGCGAACGCCAGTTTCAGCTTGGTGCCGACGCCGTCGGTTCCCGCGACCAGCACCGGCTGGCGATAGCGCCCGGGCAGCTCGAACAGCGCGCCGAAGCCGCCGAGGCCGCCGAGCACGCCTTCGCGCAGGGTTTTCCGGGCGAAAGGCTTGATGCGTTCGACGAGCGCGTCGCCGGCGTCGATATCGACGCCGGCGTCACGGTAGGAAAGCGGCGGCGTGGCTGGCTGGGTCATCTTGGATATTCCGAACGAAGCTCGCGGCACGGTGGCGGTACGGTGGTGATGCTGTGGTGGTAGAATCCGCGTTCTTCCGCGTTCCGCCGCGAAAACGTCAAATTCTATCCGAAATCCTGGCCCCGCGAGCGCCTGAGCGCCGCCGCCCCGCCCTGCCGATGCGCCAACTGATCCTCGATCTGCTGCCGGAAAATCCGCCCAGTCTCGACAACTTCGTTCCCGGCGGGAACGCCGAGGTACTCACCGCGCTGTCCGCCTGGGCGGCGGCGGAGAACCGGGAAACCTCGCTGCTGCTGTACGGCGAGTCCGGCTGCGGCAAGACGCACCTCTTGCGCGCCGGCGCGGCGGTCTATCACGACGCCGCCGCCACGCCCGGCCTGGAAGGGATCGAGGCCGGCGGTGACGTGCCCCGGCGCGTCGCCGTCGACAACGTCGAGGCGCTTTCCGACACCGGCCAGATCGTCCTGTTCAATCTGTTCAATCGCCTGGGCCGGGCCGGCGGCGGCCTGCTGACCGCGGCCAGCCAGCCGCCGCAGCACTTGCGCCTGCGTGAGGATCTGCGCACCCGTCTCGGCTCGGGCTTGGTTTACCGTCTCGCGCCGCTGAGCGACGCGGAGCGGCAGGCCGCCCTGGCGGCGGAAGCCTCGGCGCGCGCCCTGCCGCTGCCGCCGGGCGCGCTCGATTACCTGCTCACCCGCGCGGCGCGCGACATGCGCCAACTGATGGCCGTCCTCGCCGCGCTCGACCGCTATTCGCTGGAACGCCAGCGGCCGATCACGCTGCCCCTGCTGCGCGAAGTCCTGCGCCACTCGCAATCCCTTCATTCCCATTCCTTTCAGTGAGTTTTCCGATGAACCTGGCCTTGTTCGACCTCGACAACACGCTGCTGTCCTGCGACAGCGATTACGCATGGGCGCAATTCCTGATCGACAAGGGAGCGGTCGACGCCGAGGACTACACGGCGAAGAACGATCGTTTCAACGCGCAATACCAGGCCGGCATACTGGACATCGACGAGTTCCTGGACTTCCAGTTGTACCCGCTCTCTTGCCACCCGCGCGCGCGGCTCGACGCCTGGCACCGGGAATTCATGGCCACGCGCATCCTGCCGGCGATCGGCGGCGAGGCCCGCGCGCTGGCGCGGCGGCACCTCGACGGCGGCGACCTGTGCGCGCTGGTCACCGCCACCAACAGCTTCATCACCGGCCCGATCGGCCTGGAGTTCGGCCTCGCCAACCTGATCGCCACCATCCCGGCGCAGGAGAACGGCGAGTTCAACGGCCAGGTGCGCGGCACGCCGTCCTTCCGCGAGGGCAAGATCGCGCGCGTCGAAGCCTGGCTGGAGTCGATGGGATTCTGGTGGAGCAGTTTCGAGCGGACGTGGTTCTACAGCGATTCGCGCAACGACCTGCCGCTCCTGTCGAGGGTCAGCGACCCGGTCGCCGTCGACCCGGACGAAGCCCTGCTCGCGCACGCGCGCCGCGCCGGCTGGACGGTGTTGAAACTGCATGGATGAGCGTGTCGGGTGTCAGGGATCAGGGATCAGGGATCAGATGTCAGGTGTCAGGTGTCGGTATTCTTGCGGGGGCGGGGCGTCCGGTGGGCGCCGCCGTTTTCGCTTGCGTCGGTCGATTCATGGGGATCGCGCGATGGCCTTGATCCTCGGTATCCCTTGTCTTTCCATGCTTGATCGGCCTCTTGTCATTGACCACAAACCGCTATTACCCAACGATGATTCGTAAATTCATTTCCCGGCTCCTCGGCCGCAAGCCGTCGGGGCCCTGCGTGATTCCCCATGCCCGGCACGGCATCCGCCGCGAGGCGGTCAGCAACGGCAGCCGGCGCGTCGTCGAAACCCTCCAGGACAACGGCTACCAGGCTTTCGTCGTCGGCGGCGCGGTGCGCGACCTGCTCGCCGGCATCCGGCCCAAGGACTTCGACGTCGCCACCAGCGCCACGCCCGAGCAGGTGCGCCAGTGCTTCCGGCGCGCGCGCATCATCGGCCGGCGCTTCCAGATCGTGCATGTGACGATGGGCCAGGAGACCGTCGAGGTCACCACCTTTCGCGGCCACCACGGCCAGCAGGATACGCCGCGCGCGCAGACCGACGACCAGGGCCGCGTGCTGCGCGACAACGTCTTCGGCTCGCAGAAGGAAGACGCGGCGCGGCGCGACTTCACGGTCAACGCGCTGTATTACGACCCGGTGACGGAAACGGTGACCGACTACCATCAGGGGCTGGCCGACCTCGAACGCAAGACCCTGCGCATGATCGGCCATCCGGCCACGCGCTACCGCGAGGACCCGGTGCGCATGCTGCGCGCCGTGCGCCTCGCGGCCAAGCTGGATTTTTCCATCGACGCGGAGACGCTGCGGCCGCTCGGCGAGCTTGCCGGGCTGATCGAAAACGTCCCGCCGTCGCGCCTGTTCGACGAAATGCTCAAGCTCCTGAGCTCCGGCCACGCGCTGAAATGCCTGCGCAGCCTGCGCGCCGAAGGGCTGCACCACGGCCTGCTGCCGCTGCTCGACGTCATCGTCGAACAGCCGCAGGGCGAGCGCTTCGTGACGCTGGCGCTGGAAAACACCGACCGGCGCGTGCGCGAAGGCCGGCCGATCTCGCCGGGCTTCCTGTTCGCCACGCTGCTCTGGAACGAAGTCCTGATCCAGTGGGAAGCGCTCAAGGCGGGCGGCGAACGTCCGCTGCCGGCGTTCTACCAGGCGATGGACGAAGTGCTCGGGGCGCAGGCCGAAAAACTGGCCATCACCCGGCGCGTCGCCAGCGACATCAAGGACATCTGGGCGCTCCAGCCGCGTTTTGAAACGCGTTCCGGCAAGCGTCCGCACGGCATGCTGGAAAAGCCGCGCTTCAAGGCCGGCCTCGATTTCCTGCTGATGCGCGCCGAATCGGGCGAGGTGGACGCCGCGCTGGCCCAATGGTGGTCGGATTTTCTCGACGCCGACGGCGAGACGCGCGCCGCCATGCTGCTGGCGCAGGCGCCGGATACGCAGAAGAAGCGCCGGCGGCGCAAGCGCAAGCCGGCGGCGGATGCCACGGACGCCGTGGAGGCCGCGGAGGCCACGGATAGCGCGAGCGCCGCGACCGCCGCGGCCACCGAATGCCCCTAGCCTTCGTCGCCCTCGGCGCCAACCTCGCCGATCCCGTCGCGCAGGTGCGCGCCGCGCTCGCCGCGCTCGCCGGCCTGCCCGAATCGCGCCCGCTGCGCGCCTCGTCGCTCTACCGCAGCGCGCCGGTGGGCCTCCGCGGCCAGCCGGACTTCATCAACGCGGTGGCGGCGCTGGACACGGCGCTCGACCCGCACGCGCTGCTCGCCGCGCTGTTCGCCATCGAAGCGCGATTCGGCCGCCGCCGGGATTTCCCCCTCGCCCCGCGCACGCTCGACCTCGATCTATTGCTCTACGACGCCCAGACGATCGACAGCGCGGATCTCCAGCTGCCGCATCCGCGCATGCATCTGCGCGCCTTCGTGCTCGCGCCGCTCCTGGAAATCGCGCCCGACTGCCGCATCCCGGGGCGCGGCCGCGCCGCCGCCTGGCTGCCGGCGGTGCGCGCGCAGCGCATCGAGAAACTCGCCGAAGCGCGTATTTCCTGACCGCGTTTCTTGGCTGTATTTCTTGGTCGCATTTCTTGACCGCATTTTTGACTTTTCCCGATCCGCCGTGTGTATGCTAACGCCTTCTCCGCCCCGCGCCCCATGAAGAGCAATTTCCTCCAATCCGCCCGCCATATCGCCGTCGAAGGCCCCATCGGCGTCGGCAAGACCAGCCTGGCCCGGCGTCTCGCCGAGCACCTGGACGGCGATCTGCTGCTCGAACAGCCCGAGGCCAACCCCTTCCTCGCCCGCTTTTATCAAGACCCCAGGCACTACGCCCTGCAGGCGCAGTTGTGCTTCCTGTTCCAGCGTCTCGAGCAGATGCGCGGCCTGGCCCAGCCGGGGCTGTTTGCGCACGCGGTGATCAGCGACTACCTGATGGAAAAGGAACTCCTGTTCGCGGGACTGACGCTCGACGACGACGAATACGCCCTCTACCGGCAGATCTACGACCGCGTTTCCCTCCAGTCCGGCCCCGCGCCCGACCTGGTGATCTACCTACAGGCGGGCCCGGACACCCTGATCTCGCGCGTGCGCAAGCGCGGCGTCGAAATGGAGAGAAAGATCGGCGACGACTACCTGACCCGGCTCGGAGAGCGCTATACCCGCTTCTTCCACAACTACACCGCCGCGCCGGTGATGGTGGTCAATTCCGAACACCTCAACTTCGTCGACGAGCCTGACGACTTCCAGCTTCTCGTCCAGCGCATCGAAGCCATGCGCGGCCCCCATGAATATTTCAACAGAGGAAACTGAACCATGTCCGCGCACTCCGCCATCCGGCGGCTCACCTACCTCGACCTGGTCAAGATGAAGAGTTCCGGCGAAAAAATCGCCATGCTGACCTGCTACGACGCGAGTTTCGCGCAAGCCTGCGACGCCGCCGGCATCGATGCCATCCTGATCGGCGATTCGCTCGGCAACGTCGTGCAGGGGCACGAAACGACGCTGCCCGTCACCGTCGAACACATCGCCTATCACACCGCCTGCGTCGCGCGCGGCTGCAAGCGTCCGCTGATCGTCGCCGACCTGCCTTTCGGCAGCTTCCAGGAAAGCCCGCAAGCCGCCTACCGCAACGCCGCCGCGCTGATGGCCGCCGGCGCGCAGATGGTCAAGCTCGAAGGCGGCGTGAACATGGCCGACACCACGCGCTTCCTGGCCTCGCGCAACATCCCCGTATGCGCCCACGTCGGCCTGACGCCGCAGTCGGTGTACCAGTTGGGCGGCTTCCGCGTGCAGGGACGCGACGAAGCGGGCGCCGCGCGGCTCCAGGCCGACGCGCTCGCCCAGCAGGAAGCCGGCGCCGCGCTGATCGTGCTGGAAGCCATTCCCGCGCCGCTGGCCGCGGAAACCACGGGCCGGCTGGACATCCCGACGATCGGCATCGGCGCCGGCAAGGATTGCTCCGGCCAGGTGCTGGTGATGCACGACGCGCTCGACGTCGCCCCCGGCCACAAGCCGCGCTTCGTGCGCAATTTCATGGCCGGCCAAGACTCGATCACCGGCGCCTTCGCCGCCTACGCCGCGGCGGTCAAGGACGGCAGTTTTCCGGGGCCGGAGCACTGTTACTGAAGGCGCCCTACGGTTTTGCGACGATTTTGCGCCCACGCCCAAACGGGCCAAGACCGGCCCCCGGTAACTTATCGCCTCCTGTTCGCCGACTCGGTGCGTGACATGGAAAGAACCTGGGAGCGCGGGGCTTCTGCCCCGCAATGACCGGGGGAGTAGCACCACCGCTGTTGCGGGGCGGAAGCCCCGCGCTCCCAGCAAAACCTGCGCTCCAGATACGGGTTCCAAGGCCGTCACTGGATTCCGGCTTTCGCCGGAATGACGATGTGTCAGAGGGTGTGGTCCATGCGGTTACTTCGCGCCCGGTGACGTTCAGAGGACGGAAGACAGTAATATTTGCGGGCGCTTCGCGCCCGGTAACTGAACTGTCCTCTGTCTTCTGTCTTCTGTCCCCTGACCCCCTGAACCCCTGACTGTGGGATAATCCGGCTGTTTCCTTGTTCCTCGTCTTGCCTCCTTTCGCCGGATCGCATGGATCATCAGCCGCCACCGTTCTTCAAACGCGGGCCGGCGCCGCTGGCGCGGTTGTCGTTCTACGCCATGCTC
>JAISQQ010000366.1 GCA_031274075.1 Accumulibacter sp. | reverse complement strand
GTAGTATGGCATAATCCGGGGAGTCAAAAGGTTCATGGGGTTCATGGTGGCGGAAGCCCCGCTTCCGCCGATAATCAGAAATGGCAGCCAATCCACAACAATCAGCTTTGAGCGGGCTTGCCCGCGCACTCGTCCAGGCCGGCCGGATCAAAGAGACCGATGCCGAGGCTTTGCTGTCGCAGGCCAGTGCGGCCCGGAGCACATTCATCGAGCAACTGGTCAAGTCGCAGAAACTCAAGGGCGCGGAGGTTGCGGCCTTCGCGTCGGAAACGTTTGGCTATCCCCTGCTCGATCTCGGCGCGTTCGACGAGGGGCATATCCTCACCACGGCCGTCGACCGCAAGCTGATCGCCTCGCACCGCGTCATTCCCTTGCACAAACGGGGAAATCGCCTGTCCGTGGCGATTGCCGATCCGAGCAATCTGCGCGCCCTCGACGAGATTCGCTTCCAGACGGGCCTGGCCGTCGACCCGGTGATCGTCGACGAAAGCAAGCTGGCGCCGATCGTCCTGAAATTGTCGGAGTCGGCCGAAGAAACGCTGAAAAACCTGTCCGACGATGACATCGATCTCGAATTTGCCGACGAGCAGGGGGAGCAAAAGGCCGAGGAGGTGGCGAGCGACGTCGAAGACGCGCCGGTGGTGCGCTTCATCCAGAAAATACTGCTCGACGCGATCAACGACGGCGCCTCCGACATCCATTTCGAGCCTTACGAGAAAAGCTACCGGATCCGCTTCCGGGTCGATGGCATGTTGCAGGAAATCGTCTCGCCCCCCCTGGCCATCAAGGAAAAGCTCGCTTCGCGCATCAAGGTCATCTCGCGCCTGAACATCGCCGAGAAGCGCGTGCCGCAGGACGGCCGGATGCGGCTCGTACTGTCGAAAAGCCGCGCCATCGATTTCCGCGTCAGCACCTTGCCGACCATGTACGGCGAAAAGATCGTGCTGCGCATCCTCGACCCGAGCAGCGCCACACTGGGCATCGACATGCTCGGCTACGAGCCGGAACAGAAGGCGGTGCTGCTCGACGCCATCGAGCGTCCGTATGGAATGGTGCTGGTCACCGGTCCGACGGGATCGGGGAAAACGGTGTCCCTCTACACCTGCCTGA
The DNA here is from genome assembly GCA_031274075.1 of Accumulibacter sp. Lineage (GTDB taxonomy): Bacteria > Pseudomonadota > Gammaproteobacteria > Burkholderiales > Rhodocyclaceae > Propionivibrio. The sequence goes on along the minus strand of JAISQQ010000366.1, from coordinate 6,841 downwards.
ACCTGCTGAACAAGCCGGGAATCAATATTTCGACCGCGGAAGACCCGGCTGAAATCGCGCTGCCCGGCATCAACCAGGTCAATGTGGACGACCGCCAGGGACTGACCTTTCCTGTGGCGCTCAAGGCTTTCCTGCGCCAGGATCCGGACATCATCATGGTCGGCGAAATCCGCGACCTGGAAACGGCGGAAATCGCCATCAAGGCCGCCCAGACCGGACACATGGTGCTGTCGACGCTGCATACCAACGATGCCCCGTCGACGCTGACGCGCATGATGAACATGGGCATTCCGACGTTCAACCTCGCCTCCAGCATTCTCCTGATCACCGCCCAGCGGCTCGTGCGCAGGCTGTGCAACTGCAAGAAGCCGCTCGAAACGCCGGTCGAGACCCTGCTGAACGCCGGCTTCACCGAGGATGACCTCGACGGAAGCTGGACCGTCTATGGGCCGGGCGGATGCGATCGCTGCAAGGGTTCCGGGTACAAGGGGCGGGTTGGCGTCTACCAGGTCATGCCGGTCACCGAGGCCATCCAGCGCATCATCATGACCAACGGAACCTCGCTGGACATCGCGGAACAAGCGCGTCTCGAAGGTGTCAACGATTTGCGGCGTTCCGGATTGATCAAGGTGATGAACGGCTTCACCTCTCTCGACGAGATACTGGGCAGCACCAATCTTTAAGGCATAGAAAGAGAGACACCCATGGCGACGGCAGCGAAACCGGCGAGACAACAGCAGCAGCAGCGGCACCAGACGAAGGAATACGTTTTCCTCTGGACCGGAAAGAACCGGACCGGAAAAATCATCCGCGGAGAGCAGCGCGCCGCGAGCGAGACGGTGGTCAACGCCACTTTGCGCCGGCAGGGTATCCTGGCCACGAAAATCACCAAGCAGAAATTCCGCGGCGGACGCAAGGTCAAGGAAAAGGACATCGCCCTGTTTACCCGGCAGCTCGCGACGATGATGAAATCCGGGGTTCCGCTTCTCCAGACCTTCGACATCGTCGGCCGCGGGCACGACAACCCGGGCGTGGGGAAACTGCTGCTCGACATCAAGGCCGACGTCGAAACGGGCAGTTCCCTGTCGCAGGCGTTCCGCAAGTACCCGCTTTATTTCGATCTGCTCTACTGCAACCTGGTCTCCGCCGGCGAACAGGCCGGCATCCTGGAATCGCTGCTCGACCGCCTGGCGACCTACAAGGAAAAAATGCTGGCCATCAAGTCGAAGATCAAGTCGGCGATGTTCTACCCGACGGCCATCGTCATCGTCGCCTTCATCATCACCGCGGTGATCATGATCTTCGTCGTTCCGGCGTTCAAGGAAGTGTTCACCAGCTTCGGCGCCGACCTGCCGACGCCGACCCTGGTGGTGATGGCCATATCCGACTTTTTCGTGGCTTGGTGGTTCTTGATCTTCGGGGGGATCTTCGGCGCTGTCTTCGCGTTCTTCTATGCCTGGAGGCGCTCGACGAAGATGCAGTTCATTCTCGACAGGTGCTTCCTCCGCGCGCCTGTCTTCGGCCCGATCATCCTCAAGTCGGTCATTGCCCGCTGGACGCGGACCTTGTCCACCATGTTCGCCGCCGGCGTGCCGCTGGTCGAATCGCTCGAGTCGGTCGGCGGCGCCGCCGGCAACTACGTATACCGGGAAGGAACCCGCCAGATCCAGAACGAGGTCAGCACCGGCACCAGTCTCACCGCGGCCATGCAGAACACCAACCTGTTCCCGAACATGGTCACCCAGATGGTGGCGATCGGCGAGGAAGCCGGTTCCCTCGATTCGATGCTCGGGAAAGTGGCCGATTTTTACGAGGGCGAGGTGGACGACGCGGTGGATGCGCTGTCGAGCCTCCTCGAACCGCTGATCATGGTCATTCTCGGCGTGCTGATCGGCGGCCTGGTGGTCGCCATGTACATGCCGATCTTCAAGCTCGGCGGAGTCGTCTGAGCCGATGGAGAATTCCTTCCTGGGGACGCTGGCCGATCCCGGTGTTTTCCCGGCGGTCAGCGGGGTGCTCGGTTTGCTGGTCGGCAGTTTCCTCAACGTGGCGATTCATCGCCTGCCGCGGATGATGGAACGGGAATGGCAATGCCAGTGCGCGGAACTGCGCGGAGAAGAAGCGCCGCAAAGCGAGGCGATCTCCCTGGTCAGGCCGCGCTCGCGCTGCCCCGCCTGCGGCCACGCGATCTCCGCGCTGGAGAACATTCCCCTCGTCAGTTGGCTGGTTTTGCGCGGCAAGTGTTCCGCGTGCCAAGGGGCGATTTCCATCCGCTATCCGCTGGTCGAAGCCATCACCGGGCTGCTGACCGCTTTCGCCGCCGCCCAGTTCGGCTTTGGCTGGAGCGCCCTGGGCGCCATCCTGCTCATCTGGGCGCTGATCGTCCTGGCCTTCATCGACTTCGACACCACCTACCTTCCGGACGCGATCACGCTGCCGCTGCTCTGGTGCGGCCTGCTGTTCAACCTCGGAGAAACGTATACCAGCCTCTCGTCGGCGGTCATCGGCGCCATGGCGGGCTATCTGGCGCTGTGGTCGGTCTATTGGGGATTCAAACTGCTCACCAGCAAGGAAGGCATGGGTTACGGCGATTTCAAGCTGCTCGCCGCGCTGGGCGCGTGGCTGGGCTGGCAGATGCTGCCGCTGATCGTGCTGCTTTCCTCGGTGGTCGGCGCCACCGTCGGCATCGCGCTCGTCGTGCTGGCGAAACACGGCCGCGAAATCCCCATCCCGTTCGGCCCTTACCTCGCGGCGGCGGGAATGATCGCCGTCTTCTGGGGCGAGCGGATGACGCAGTATTACCTGCGCGTCATTTGACGCCCGTTTTTCCGCTCTTCCAGGAAGCGCACCCCGCCCGCACGATTCCGCGCGCAGGGCGAGGGCGAGCCGGGCGGCGCGGCCCGGCGGCGGCCAGGCCGCGGCCGCGGACAAACGGAATAAAGCCTTGAAATCATGGATTTGATCCACATATTGCCCATGCCGAAGCCCGCTGCCGCGCGCTTCGCTTCGGGTATAATCATCGACCTTGTCCTGCTGACGGAAGAATTCCATGCCGATTTATGCTTATCGCTGCCTGTCCTGCGGCTTTGAAAAGGATCATTTGCAGAAACTGAACGACCCGGTGCTGGTCGCCTGTCCCCAATGCCACCGGGATACCTACGAGAAACAACTGACTGCCGCGGGCATCCAGCTCAAGGGGAACGGCTGGTACGCCACCGACTTCAAGGGGAAGCGCGACGCGCCGGCCAAGACCGAAGCGCCGCCTGCCTGCCAGTGCTGCCCCGGAGCCCACGCGTGCGCCGGCAATTGATCAAGCGCTATTTCATCACCGGCCTGCTCATCTGGGTTCCCTTGGCGATCACGGCCTGGGTTCTGTCGCTGATCGCCGACGTGGCGGACCAGTCGCTGCGGCTGCTTCCGGAAGTGGCGCGTCCGCGCAACCTGCTGGGGATCAACATTCCAGGGCTGGGCATCGTCGTCACCCTGGCGATCGTTCTCGCCACCGGTCTGCTGGCCACCAATATCATCGGCCAGCGCCTGGTCAGTTGGTGGGAAAGGCTGCTGGCGCGCATTCCGGTGGTCAATTCCATCTACAACGGCGTCAAGCAGGTCTCCGACACGCTCCTGTCCTCGTCCGGCATGGCCTTCCGGCAACCGCTCCTGGTGCCGTATCCGCATCAAGGCTCCTGGACGATCGCCTTCCTGACCGGCGAACCGGGGGCCGGCGTCACCCGGCATCTCGAAGGGCCGCATGTCAGCGTCTATGTCCCCACGACGCCGAACCCGACCTCGGGCTTCTTCCTGATGTTCCGGAAGGACCAGGTCATCGAGCTGGACATGGACGTCGACGAAGCGCTCAAGTACATCATCTCGATGGGCGTCGTCGTTCCTTCCGGCCATTTCAAAAGGCTCTCCTAGTTTCATTTCCCATTTTTCTTTTCCGGAACAGCATGCGTACCCATTACTGCGGACAACTCGACTCACGGAGCATCGGCCAGGAAGTCACCCTGTGCGGCTGGGCTCATCGCCGGCGCGACCACGGCGGCGTCATCTTCATCGACCTGCGCGACCGCGAGGGCCTGGCCCAGGTGGTATGCGACCCGGATCGCCCGGAGATGTTCGCCATCGCCGAATCGGTGCGCAACGAATTCTGCCTGAAGGTCGCCGGCAAGGTTCGCGCGCGTCCCGCCGGGACGGTCAACGCCAACCTGCCGAGCGGCGAAGTCGAGGTGCTGTGCCAGGCGATCGAAGTGCTCAACCCTTCGGTCACGCCGCCGTTCAGCCTGGACGACGAAAATCTTTCCGAAAGCGTGCGCCTGACGCATCGCGTGCTCGACCTGCGCCGTCCGCAGATGCAGAAGAACATGCTCTTGCGCTACAAGACCGCGCGCGCCTTCCGCCGTTTCCTGGACGACGCCGGATTCATCGACATCGAGACCCCGATGCTGACCAAGAGCACGCCCGAAGGCGCCCGCGACTACCTGGTGCCGTCGCGCGTCCATGCCGGGCAGTTCTTCGCCCTGCCGCAGTCGCCGCAACTGTTCAAGCAATTGCTGATGGTCGCCGGCTACGACCGCTACTACCAGATCACCAAGTGCTTCCGCGACGAGGATCTGCGCGCCGACCGCCAGCCGGAATTCACCCAGGTGGACATCGAGACCTCCTTCCTGGACGAGAAGGAAATTACCGGGATCATGGAAGCCCTGATCCGCTACGTCTTCAAGGAAGCGATCGGCGCGGAACTGCCCGATCCGTTCCCGCGCCTTTCCTACGCCGAGGCCATGCACCGCTTCGGTTCCGACAAGCCGGATTTGCGCGTCACGCTCGAATTGACCGAAATCACCGACGCCGTCAAGGACGTCGCCTTCAAGGTCTTCGCCAACGCCGCCAACAGCGAAGGCGGCCGTGTCGCCGCCTTGCGCGTGCCGGGCCGCGCCGGCCTGACGCGCGGCGAGATCGACGGCTATTCCCAGTTCGTCGGCATCTACGGCGCCAAGGGCCTGGCCTACATCAAGGTCAACGACGCCTCGCAGCCCAACGAAAGCGGCCTGCAGTCACCGATCGTCAAGAATCTCCACGAAAAGGCGCTCAAGGCGATCATCGAGCGCTGCGGCGCGCAAAACGGCGACGTCATCTTCTTCTGCGCCGACCAGGCCGGGATCGTCAATGACGCGCTCGGCGCGCTGCGCCTGAAGATCGGCCACGAAAAGGGCTTCCTCAACGGCCATGCCTGGGAGCCGCTGTGGATCGTCGACTTCCCGATGTTCGAATACGACGCCGAAGACAAGCGCTGGGTCGCCTGCCACCACCCCTTCACCAGTCCGAAGGACGAGCACCTCCATTGGCTGGCGACCGATCCGGGCAAGTGCCTGGCCAAGGCCTACGATCTGGCGCTCAACGGCTGGGAGCTTGGCGGCGGCTCGGTGCGCATTTCCCGCGCCGACGTCCAGGAGCAGGTATTCAAGGCGCTCGGCATCGGCGACGAGGAAGCCCGCCTCAAGTTCGGCTTCCTGCTCGACGCGCTCAAGTATGGCGCCCCGCCCCACGGCGGCCTGGCCTTCGGTCTCGACCGCATCGTCACCCTGATGACCGGCGCCGAATCGATCCGCGACGTCATCGCCTTCCCGAAAACGCAGCGCGCCCAGTGCCTGCTGACCAACGCGCCCAGCCCGGTCGACGAGAAGCAGTTGCGTGAACTGCACATTCGCCTGCGCCAGAAGCTTGAAACGGCGGAAGCGCCCAAGACCTGAACCCGATGAAGCGGCTCGCGGCATTCGTCCGGCCAGCGTCGTTCCCGGCGCGGGCCGGTTCTGTTTCCGGCAAGCGACCCGCGCTGGGCGCGAGGCGGCCGCGAAGTGCTTTTCCTGGAGTAATCGCGACGCCATCCTCAGGCTGCCGGAGAAACGCGCTCGCTGAGCAGCCGAGCGAAGCACTCGGGACACAGACACTGCCCGCCTTCGCCGGGTTCGAGCGGCAACACCGGCCGGGTCATGCACCAGCATTCCCGCAACCCACTGGTCATCCCGCAGGCGAAACGCCGCCCGCAACGCGGGCAGAGCGCATCGGGTCTTGCGCCGGTTTCCTCGCGGCTCATGTTTTTCCCGCTATCCCCCGCTTCCGGTCTCATTCCGATTTGATTTCGCCAGTTCCTCGAACGCCTTGCGATGCTCCATGAGGATGCGGCGGCCGACCCGTTCCACGTCGTCCATTTCGGCGATCTCCTCTTGCCGGAATGGCTGAAGACCGATCAACACATATTTCGGGACATCGTTTTCCAGGATCACCGCCGCTCCGTCCTGATCGGCCAGCCGCGCGACCCGCGAGAAATTCCGGTTTGCCTCGGAAATCGGGATCGGGTTCCTTGCATTCATCTTCATTGCCTGCGCCTCCCGCTCCTATCATAACGACGAATCAGGGCAAATCCGGCCAAAAAAAGGATTCCCGGAGTACCGTGGGCCGCGCCCGTCTGTTCTTGTCGACCATCTTGCGGAATTTGCACATGACGTTCCGGCGGCTTGCGACGTTTGGGCGGCACTATACGGCGGGGCACATGGTTGCGGGATTGCGCCGCGTCCAAAATGGTATCATGCGCGAACGGCGGACGATCCAGGCCGGACACTTTGATGATCATCATGCGGCAGGCAGAGATAACCCGAAACACGCTGGAAACCCAGGTAAGCGTGCGTCTGAACCTCGACGGCGCGGGGCAGGGGCGGTTCGCCACCGGGGTGCCGTTCCTTGAACACATGCTCGACCAGGTGGCGCGGCACGGCATGATCGACCTCGAGGTCACGGCGCGGGGCGACGTGCACATCGACGCGCACCATACCGTCGAGGACGT
>JAISQQ010000324.1 GCA_031274075.1 Accumulibacter sp. | reverse complement strand
GGGCGGTTGTTCCGTTCGCTGAGATGCGCCGCGACGACGTGGCGCAGCGGGGCGGTGTCGATCCGGCGCAGCAGGGAAGCCGCCTGGGCGTTGCCGAGATGCCCGAAATCGCCCGCGATGCGCCGCTTGAGCGTGGCCGGGTAGGCCGAAGCGGCCAAGAGATCGGGATCGTGGTTGCACTCCAGGACGAGCGCCTGGCAACCGTCGAGCATGGCCGCCGCGTGCGCCGTGACGGCGCCGCAATCGGTCAGCACGCCCAGGCGGCGCATACCGTCGGAAACGACGAACTGCACCGGTTCGCGCGCGTCGTGAGGCACGGGAAACGGCGTCACTTCGACACCGCCGACGGCAAATTTCGCGTGGCCGTCGATCAGGCGGCATTCGCCGGGCGCGTCCGCCTGCGGCATGGCGGCGCGGGTTCCGTGCGTCATGTAGACCGGGATGCCGAAGCGGGCGGAGAAACGGCAGGCGCCGGCGACGTGGTCGTTGTGCTCGTGCGTGACGAGAATGGCGGAGATTTCTTCCGGCAGGATCGACAGGCGGGCCAGCCGGGCCAGCAGTGAGCGCGCGGAAAAGCCGCAGTCCAGGAGCAGCTTGGTGTCGCCGGCATCGACAAGCAGGGAATTCCCCCGGCTGCCGCTGCCCAGCGACGCGAAGCGCATCACTTCAACTGTTCGAACAGGAGATCCAGGATTTTCTTTCCGGTATCCGACTGGTCGGCGCCGCCTTCGGCGGAGAGCACCTGGATCTGCGTGCGCGCGCCGTCTTCCTTGAGGTAGACGCGATATCTCGTCTGCGGATCGGGCGGGGCCGGCTTCCAGAACGCCAGCCGGGAAAGCAGGCCGGGTTCCTTGTTCTGGACGTCGCTTTCAGGATCGACGTAACGGACGAAATACAGGCCTTGCGAACGGTCGCGATCCTCCACCGTGAATCCGACGCGATCCAGCGCCAGGCCGACGCGGCGCCACGCCCGGTCGAACGACTCCTGCACCACCAGCAAGCCCTGGCCGCCGGGCTCGCGTTCCAGGCTGGCGCGCTCGGCCGGACGGCTTCTGGCGTCCGCGAGTTCTATCTGCGCCCGGCGCTCCTCGCTGCCGAAGCGCACCATCAGGCGGCGCAGCATTTCGGCCTCCAGCTCCGGGTCCGCTTCGCGCGGCTGCCAGCGCGTCTGGTCGTTGCCTTCCGAAACGTAAATCTCGTACATGCCGCGATGGCTGATATAGACCTCGGTCGTTCCCGGTTCGGGACCCGGCTCCAGGCGGGTGCGGAACTTGTCGCGCTCGGCGGTCGAATACAGCGAGTCGATCACCTTGCCCAGCCAGTTGCGGATAAAATCGTCGCCGATCTTGGCCCGGTTTTCCGCCCAGTCCGTCTCCATCACGCCGGCTTCCGGCAGATCGAGCTGGATCAGGAATCCGAGTTCCTGCCAGAAATCCTTGATCTGCCCCCAAAGCTTGTCCGGCGTTTCCCTGATCACCAGCCAGCGCTGGTTTCCGGAACGCTCGACACGCGCCACGGGCACGTCCGGCAGCACCTCGCTGGGCCGCTGCGCCGCCTGCGTCCGCTCCCCGGAATACGCCGAATAGGTCGCCGAACCCTTGCCGCCGGTATCGGGCACGACGAAGCGGTCGTCGCGCGCGGGAGAAGTCAGGTCGGGAGGAACTTCCAGCGTCGGAACCCGGGCGGAAGAGGCCGACTTGTAATCGATCTTCTTGGACTCGAGGCCCAGGTCGGCGCAGCCGGCGATCGATCCCGCCAACGCCACGGCCAGCGCCACCAGGCCCAGCCACCGAACAGCAACTTTCATCAAACCCCCTGCAAGCAAAGAATCACTCCGGCACCCCGGCCTGGCGCATGGCGGCGCGGACGCGCTCGTGGAACTCCGGCGACAGCGGCGTCAGCGGCAGCCGGATGCCGCCGCCGATCAACCCCGCCTGCTGGCAGGCCCATTTCACCGGAATCGGGTTGGCTTCGCAAAAGAGCTGCCGGCTCAATCCGCTCATGCGGAAATTGAGCGCGCGCGCCTTGGCGAGATCGCCCGCGAGCGCCGCCGCGCACATGTCGCTGACCAGGCGCGGCGCGATGTTCGCCACGACGGAAATATTGCCCTTGCCGCCGAGCAGCATCAGCGCGCACGCCGTCCCGTCGTCGCCGCTATACACCGAGAATCCCGGCGGCGCGCGGTTGATCAGTTCCGCCACCCGGTCCATGTTGCTGGTCGCGTCCTTGATGCCCACGATATTGGGAATCTGCGCCAGGCGCAGCGTCGTTTCGGTAGCCATGTCGGCGACCGTGCGGCCCGGAACGTTGTAGGGAATCTGCGGAATATCGACCGCCTCGGCGAGGGTCCTGAAATGGCGGTACAAGCCTTCCTGCGTCGGCTTGTTGTAATACGGAACGACCAGCAAGGCCGCGTCCGCGCCGACCTTTTTGGCGAACGCGGTCATTTCGAGGGCTTCCGCCGTCGAATTGGCGCCCGTGCCGGCAATCACCGGAATCCGCCCCGCCGTATGCTCCACGGCGACCTGGATCAATTCGCGATGCTCTTCCACGTCAACGGTCGGCGATTCGCCTGTCGTGCCGACGATGACGATAGCGTTCGTCCCCTCCCGTATCTGGAAATCGATCAGCTTGCGCAGACAAGGCAGGTCAAGGCTCCCGTCCTCGTGCATCGGGGTGACGATGGCGACAATGGATCCTGTAATCGTGTTCATGATTTGGGCCCCAAAA
>JAISQQ010000300.1 GCA_031274075.1 Accumulibacter sp. | reverse complement strand
TCGATTTCGCCACCATCGGGTTTTTCGGCCTCGTCGGCGTGCCTTACACCTTCAAGTTTCTCTGGGCGCCGCTGATGGACCGCTTCGAGCCGCCCTGGCTCGGCCGACGGCGCGGCTGGCTGGTGCTGACGCAGGGCGCGGTGGCGCTGTCGCTGTTCGTGCTCTCCGGCCTCTCGCCCGCCGGAGAGCCGCGGCTCTTCGCGCAGTGGGCGGTGCTGCTGGCCTTTCTCTCGGCTTCGCAGGACGTGGTGGTCGACGCCTACCGCGCCGACGTGCTCGCCGACAAGGCCGAGCACGGCCTCGGCGCTTCGCTGCACGTCTTCGGCTACCGCCTGGCGATGATCGTCTCGGGCGGCGTGGCCTTGATCTGGGCCGACCAGTGGCGCTCGTGGCCCAGGGTGTACGCGCTGATGGGCGCGATCATGGCCGGCGCGGCGCTCGTCTCGCTCACCCTGCTGCCGCCGGTGCGCGGCGAATCGCAATCCTTTTCGTCCCCCTCGTCCACCTCATCCCGCGCCGGCGGCGAACTGCGCGGCTTCCTGGCGATGCTGGCCGGTGTCGGCGGCGGTTATTTCCTGGCCCGCGGCGCGCTGCGCCTGCTCGGGTTCGACGCGCACAGCGCCAACCATTGGATTCAACTTCTCTTCGTCATCGCCGAGATCGCCGCCGCCCTGCCGCTGGCCTGGTGGTTCGCCCGGCTGGCGCGCTTCGACACGCTCAACGCCTCGCTCGCCGCCTACTTCGCGCAGCCCGGCGCGGCGCTGTTCCTGCTCTTGATCGTCCTCTACAAGCTCGGCGACGCCTTCGCCGGCAGCCTGAGCACCGCCTTCCTGATCAAGGGCCTGGAATTTTCGCAGGCCGAGGTCGGCATCGCCAACAAGATCATCGGCCTCTGGCTGACCATCGCCGGCGCGCTGATCGGTGGCGCGCTGATGCTGCGCCTGCGCCTGTACCGCGCGCTGCTGCTGTTCGGCGTCCTGCAACTGGCGTCGAATTTCGGCTTCTACCTGATCGCCGCGCTCGGCAAGGGCGCCTGGGGCAGCGTCGCCGTGCCGCCGTTCGACTGGATCGTCGTCTCGCTGCGCGACGCCGCCGCGCTCGATTTCCTGCTGCTCGCCGTCGTCGCCGGCGAAAACGTCACCGGCGGCATGGGCACCGTGGCGCTGGTCGCCTTGCTGATGGCGCTGTGCCATAGCCGCTTCACCGCCACCCATTACGCGCTGCTCTCGGCGCTGGCCGCCGTCGGACGCATCTACGTCGGCCCGGTCGCCGGCGTGCTGACCGAAAGCGTCGGCTGGCAGGCGTTCTACCTGTTCTCGGTGGCCGCGGCCGTACCCGGCGTGCTCATGGTCTACCGGATGCGCGCGCCGCTGCGGGCGCTTGCCGGCGAACAAAAGGAAGAGACATGAATGACAATGCGGAAACAGCCACCGTGACGGCGCTGATCGCGGCGGCGCGGAAGCTGTCGGAAAACGTCGGACAAATGAGCTTTGCGCCGCCGGTGAGCCATGTGTACAACCCGCTGGAATACGCCTGGGCACCGCACGAGCAGTATCTGCGCCGTTTCGGCGGCGAGCGCAAGCGGGTCGTTTTTCTCGGCATGAACCCCGGTCCGTTCGGCATGGCGCAGTGCGGCATTCCCTTCGGCGAGATCGCCGCCGTGCGCGACTGGATGGGCCTCGCCGCCCCGGTCGGCAAACCGGCGCGGGAAAACCCGGAGCGCCCCGTCGAGGGCTTCGCCTGCACGCGCTCCGAAGTCAGCGGCAAGCGCCTGTGGGCCTTGTTTCGGGAACGTTTCGGCAGCGCGGAGGCTTTTTTCGCCGGGCACTTCGTCGCCAATTACTGCCCGCTGGCCTTTTTCGACGCGGCTCGCAACCTGACGCCCGACAAGCTGCCAAGGCGGGAAAGCGAACCGCTTTACGCCGCCTGCGACGCGCATCTGCGCGAACTCGCCGGAATCCTGCAACCCGAGTGGGTCGTCGGCGTCGGCGGATTCGCCGAGAAGCGCGCGGCGCTCGCGCTGCAAGGCGCCAGGATACGCATCGGCAAACTGCTGCACCCCAGCCCGGCCAGCCCCGCCGCCAACCGCGGCTGGGCGGAAGCGGCGGCCCGGCAACTGCGCGACCAGGGCATCTGGGATTAGCGCGTTTCCGGGGCGAACGTCGACAGCTTTCATCGCCTGAACATTGGAATAGGCACCGGCGCGTCGTCCCGGCGAAAGCCGGGACCCAGTTCGTTGGTCAAACTTCTGGATTCCGGCTTGCGCCGGAATGACGGGATCGAAATAGTCGCTTGCCAACTACAACGCAAAACGCTCTTGGCAGGCGTCAGTAGCCCCGGCGCTTGCGTCGATTTACGGACGGACGCGGCTTTCCAGGTTGAAAAGGGCGCTGCGCAGGGCGCGCCACGATTTCCACAGCGAAAAGGCCCGTCCGGCCCAGCGCAACGTCGTCCGCCCCTTGAAGATCAGGAGAACGCCCGCGACCGTCGAAGCCGCCAACACATGGCGGCCTAGGTAGTCGACGCCGGAACGGACGCCGGCGACGGCCAGGTCGGCCTTGCCCAAGGCCCGCGCGACGGGCTTGGAATCCCGGCGCAAAGCCTCGCGCTGCCCGGCGATGCGCTCGATCAGCCGGCCGCGTTGCAGGAGAAGCTCGTCGAGCCGGCGCTTCATGGCCGGCCTTCGCCGTCCACACCGTCCAATTGGCGCAGATCCCGTTCCAGTTCGGCCACGCTGGCGGCTAAAAACCGTTCCGGACGGCGGGCTTCCCGCTTGAAACGCGCCCGCAACACGCCGCCGAGCGCGAGAAAGACCAGCGCGCCGACGCCAAATACCGCCAGCCG
>JAISQQ010000281.1 GCA_031274075.1 Accumulibacter sp. | reverse complement strand
CGCGCCGCCCTCCGTCGCCACGGCTTCCGGCTTGAGCAGGATATGAAGATTGGGCGCCAGCGATTCGCGTTCGCGCAAAAAGAACGCCTGCTCCCACACGCTGCCCGCGCCGCCGTGATCGTGATTGCCCGGAATGGCGAACACCGGCAGGCGCATCGAGCCGACGGCGGAACACAAGGCCGACACGGTCGCCTTGTCCGCCCGCGGGGAATCGAAGAGATCGCCCGCGACCAGCACCGCCTCGGCGCGGCGTTCCCGCGCCAGCTCGCCGATGCGTCTTATGGCCTCCACCCGCTCCGCGCGGACCAGCCCCCGCTTGTCGTCATTCTCTATTCCCGCGAACGGCTTCCCGATCTGCCAATCCGCGGTATGAATGAAACGCATGCCGTCTCCCTTTTCCCGCCGCGCCCATCGCCTGTTTCAATGGCGGGCCTGGAATGCCTTGGTGCCAAGAAGCTGTTTGCGATCTTCTCTCTGGGAGCGCGGGGCACCAGCCCCGCTTTTGGCCAGCGCCATGACACCGCCGCTGTTGCGGGGCTGGTGCCCCGCGCTCCCAGACAGAGGCCAGGGATCAGGGATCAGATGTCAGATCAATTACCGGCAGCTTTGCCGCCGCATGAATTACTGATCCCTGACCTCTGATTCCTGACCCCTGGTACAGACAATGACTATTTTCACCCCGTCATTCCGGCGCAAGCCGGAATCCAGGAATTTTGACGAACGAACTGGATCCTGGCTTGCGCCGGGACGACGCGCCAGGGCTTATTCCAAGGTTCGGGCAAAATATGCCAACACTTGACCCGAATGCCCCGATCCCGCGAGCTTGTCCACGATTACGCGAGGGAACGGATTTCCCCCGGCGTGATGCGACTATCGATGGATTCGCTGGCCTGCGCGAAAGGCTTTCAGGCGGCGGTCACACGGAAAAAGACGATCCGCATCCGCAGGTCGAGGTGGCGTTGGGGTTCTTGATGACGAACTGCGCGCCCTCAAGCCCTTCCGTGTAGTCGATCTCGGCGCCGACGAGGTATTGATAGCTCATCGGGTCGACCAGCAGGGTCACGCCTTGCTTTTCCATCGACGTATCGTCTTCGTTGGCCTCTTCATCGAAGGTGAAGCCGTACTGGAAACCGGAACATCCGCCTCCAGTGACGAACACCCTCAATTTCAGGTCGGGATTGCCCTCTTCCTCGATCAGCTCCTTGACCTTGCTGGCCGCGCTGTCGGTGAAAACAAAGGGCATCGGCATTTCCAGTGTGGCATTCATCGATCTTCCTTCCTGGCATCTATCCATGTGTGGCGATTCTTGAAACAAGCGTTGAAACAAGCGCGATCATCCTTCGGCTCGAACCGCGCGGACGCCTGCGAACAGCGGCGTCTCGCCTCGCCTCGTTCGTCGCGCTCCGGTCAAAAGAGTTCCGCCAATGATAAACCATCCGGCGCTCAATGACGCTCGATGAAACACCGGCGCGCAAGTCGCAGAGAACACAGAGAGCACAAAGCCGCCCGCCGGCGGCCTTGCAAGACTCGATGTCAACAAACAGGCGCGTCAGCGCTTGGAGAACTGCTTGCGCCGGCGAGCCTTGTGCAGGCCCACTTTCTTCCGCTCGACTTCACGCGCGTCGCGCGACACGAAACCGGCTTTCGACAGCGCGGGCTTGAAAGTCGCGTCGTATTCGATCAGCGCCCGCGTGATGCCGTGGCGCACCGCGCCCGCCTGCCCGGACTCGCCGCCGCCGGAGACATTGACCATGATGTCGAAAGCGCTCAGTTGATCGACCAGTTCGAGCGGCTGGCGAACGATCATCCGCCCGGTCACACGGGAGAAAAATTCATCGACCGGTTTGCCGTTGACCACGATGCCGCCCGCGCCGCGCTTCATGAAGACGCGCGCCACGGCGCTTTTGCGGCGTCCGGTGCCATAGTAGTAGTTTTCAGCCATTTCGACCTCTTAGAGTTCCAGAACCTTCGGCTGCTGCGCCGCGTGTGGATGGACGCCGCCCGCGTAGCACTTCATCTTCTTCAGCATGGCGTAGCCCAGCGGGCCTTTCGGCAGCATGCCCTTGACCGCCTTTTCCAGTATCCGCCCCGGAAAACGCTGTTGCAGCTTCTTGAAATTGATCTCGTATATCCCGCCCGGGTAGCCCGTGTGGCGGTAGTACATCTTGTCCTCGGCCTTGTTGCCGGTCACGCGCAGCTTCTCCACGTTGGTCACGATGATAAAATCGCCGGTGTCTACATGCGGCGTGAATTCGGGTTTATGCTTGCCGCGCAGGCGTCGGGCGATCTCGGTCGCGAGGCGGCCCAGCACCTTGTCGGTGGCGTCGACCAAGAGCCACTCGCGCTTCACTTCGTGCGACTTGGCGGAAAAAGTCTTCATTTCCAGATCCGTCCTTGAAAGCCTGATGAGGTAAAGCCGTGTATTTTATGGCAGGCGCACGATTCATGTCAATCGATGTTTTGGCGCGGGGCTTGTTTTCGACGAAAGGAAATCGCGATCATGGACTGCAAGGTGAAGTGGATCGATGGCGGCATGTCGTTTCTCGCGGAGACCGGGAGCGGGCACGCGGTGCTCATGGACGGGCCTCCCGATGCCGGCGGCCGGAACCTGGCGCCCCGCCCCATGGAGATGCTGCTGGCCGGCACCGGAGGCTGCACCGCGTTCGACGTGGTGCACATCCTGAAAAAGGGGCGGCACGCGATCACCGGCTGCGAAGTCAGCCTGCGCGCCGAACGCGCCGAAACCGACCCCAAGGTCTTCACCCGCATCCATTTCCATTTCACCGTCAGCGGCAGACGCCTCAAGCCGGAGACCGTCGCCCGCGCGATCGAACTCTCGAAGGAAAAGTATTGCTCCGCCTCCATCATGCTGGGCCAGACCGCCGCGATCACCCACGACTTTGAAATCGTCGACGGCGAAATCCCCCTTCGGGACGACCGCGCCCAGGGTTCCTAGGGTTCCGCGCCCCGGCCTCCATAGCGCAGGACGCGAACCGCGTCTTCCGGCGTCATCACCGTCCTTTGGCCGATCGTGCAGAAATAGTCGGCGAACAGCGCGACCGGGTACGAGTTGCTGCTCCCCCGAATCCTCGCCCACTTGTTGCTGCGCGCCTTGGACCACGTCCCGTCGGCCTGTCCGAACGCGTAGACCCGGCGTTCGACGGTGTCGCAGCGCATGCCCTCGAAACTGACGTTTCGCGCCCCCTGCGGACTGATCGCCACCAGCGTGTAGCGGATCACCGCGTCGCTGCCGACCGAGATCGATTTTTCGTCGATCAGGAAACGCATGTCGCTGATCGCGCCCACTTGGAAGGGGATCAGATTTTCGGCTTCGGGAAACGCCGGCAACTGGACCTCGATCTCTTCCCACGGCTTTTCGTCGAATTCATTATCGAAGAGCGCGGCCAAGGCCCACGGCGAAAGCCAGAGCAGCCCGGCGGAAACGGCGAAAAACAGCGCGAAACGGCGTGTCGTAGGCATCTTCCTCATCCTTTTTCCTGTCCTGTCCCCGCGCCTACTCGCCCTCGATCTCCAGCTTCGCCACCTGCCGCCGGACGGATTCGCGCCCGCGGCGATGGTCGGCGTCGAGGAAGCGCGCCAACTCGTTCAGCGCCTGCTCGTAGACATGGCGCTTGAATTCGATCACCGAATCGAGCGAAACCCAATAGTTGTTCCAGCGCCAGGCGTCGAATTCGGGGTGATCCGTCGCGCGCAGGGAAACGTCGCTGTCCCGTCCGACCAGGCGCAACAGAAACCATATCTGTTTTTGTCCGCGGTAACTGCCGCGCCATTCGCGCTTGACCCAGTAAATCGGCACATCGTAACGCAGCCAGTCCTTCGTCCTGCCAAGGACGCTCACGTGTTCCTGACGCAGGCCGATTTCTTCGTGGAGTTCCCGATACATGGCCTCTTCGGGTGTTTCACCACGCTTGATGCCTCCTTGCGGAAACTGCCAAGAGTGTTCACGAATGCGCTTGCCCCAGAAAACCTCGTTTTTCGCGTTACACAGGATGATGCCGACGTTCGGGCGATAGCCTTCACGATCGAGCATTTCGTCTAAACCTGCAAATCTGTTGGTTAGGCTGGATTTTTTCACATTTCACGGAGCTTGGAAAGCCGGGTTTTCCGGCAGTCCTGTAAAATTTGCCTCTTCCCGAACCTCATCGACGCCAACGAAAATGCGAACTTCGAGTTATTTCATTTCCACGCTGAAGGAAGCGCCCGCCGACGCCGAGATACTCAGCCACCAGTTGATGACGCGCGCCGGCCTGGTGAAGCGCCTGGCCGGCGGCATCTACACCTGGATGCCCTTGGGCCTGCGCGTGCTGCGCAAGGTGGAAAACATCGTGCGCGAGGAAATGAACCGCGCCGGAGCCATCGAACTTTCCATGCCCGCCGTGCAGCCGGCGGAACTGTGGCAGGAATCGGGCCGCTGGGAGAAATACGGCCCCGAACTGCTCCGGCTGAAGGATCGCCACCAGCGCGATTTCGTCATCGGGCCGACGCACGAAGAGGTGATCACCGACATCGTGCGCCGGGAAATCAAGAGCTACCGCCAGTTGCCGCGGCACTTCTACCAGGTGCAGACCAAGTTCCGCGACGAAATCCGGCCGCGCTTCGGCGTCATGCGCGGGCGGGAATTCCTGATGAAGGACGGCTACTCCTTCCACGCCGGCTTCGAGGATCTGCGGCGCGAATACCGCAACATGTTCGACACCTACACGCGCATCTTCACCCGCCTGGGCCTTCGCTTCCGCGTGGTCGCCGCCGACCCCGGAGCGATCGGCGGCTCGGGTTCGCACGAATTCCACGTGCTCGCCGATTCGGGCGAGGACGCGCTCGCCTTCTGCCCCGCCTCGGACTACGCCGCCAACGTCGAACTGGCCGAAGCGCTCGCCCCGGAAACGCCGCGCGCCGCGCCAAGCGCCGCAATGACCAAGGTCGCCACGCCGGACAAAAAGCGCTGCGAAGACGTGGCCGAATTCCTCGGCGTCCCGATCGAGCGGACCGTCAAGGCCATCGCCGTGATGCGCGCGCCGGAAGGCGGGCAGGACGGCGGGACGGATACTGGATTCGCCCTGATCCTGCTGCGTGGCGACCATGATCTCAACGAAGTGAAAACGCAGAAGATCGTCGGCGATTTCCGTTTTGCCCGCGACGACGAAATCGCCGCCGCGCTCGGCGGCCCGCCGGGCTACATCGGCCCGGTCGGCGCCGGCGTTCCCGTCTTCGCCGACCGCGGCGTCGCGGCGATGAGCGACTTCATCTGCGGCGCCAACGAAGCCGGCCATCACCTGACCGGGGTCAATTTCGGACGCGACCTGCCGGAACCCGGCGCGGTCGCCGACCTGCGCAACGTCGTCGCCGGCGACCCCTCGCCCGACGGCCGGGGCCGGCTGGAAATCTGCCGCGGCATCGAAGTCGGCCACATCTTCCAGTTGCGCAAGAAATATTCCGAAGCGATGAAATGCTGCTTCCTCGACGCCGACGGCAAAAGCCAGGTCATGGAAATGGGCTGCTACGGCATCGGCGTCTCGCGCATCGTCGGCGCGGCCATCGAACAATGCCACGACGCGCGCGGCATCGTCTTCCCGCGCGCCATCGCCCCCTTCGAAGTGTGCGTCGTGCCGATGGGCTACGCCAAGAGCGAAGCCGTCCGCGCCGCCGCCGACCGGCTCTACGCCACGCTCGGCGCGGCGGGAATCGACGTGCTGCTCGACGACCGCGACGAGCGCCCCGGCGTGCTGTTCGCCGACATGGAGCTGATCGGCGTCCCGCACCGCGTCGTCGTCGGCGAGCGCGGCCTGGCCGAAGGCAAGCTCGAATACAAGGGAAGGACCGACGCGCAGGCGCAAATGGTCCCGATCGAAGCCATCGGCGAGTTCATCGAAGCCCGGCTGTGCGCCGCCTGACCCTCATCCTCCTGGCCCTCCTGGCCATCGTGTCCCCCACCATCGCGCTGGCCGGGGCGCAGAAATACGAGCCGCTGTCGGACAGCGTGCGCGCCGCGCTCTCCAAGACCATCGCCGACCAGCCGCCGCCCGGCAGCTCGTTTCGCGGCCCGATGGAAGCCGTCGAATGGCTGAGCGAGATGTCGCGCCGCCTGGAAAAGCGCATCGCCAACCGCGAGCACCGCCACGAATTCCTGCGCGCCGTGCACTACGAAGCCACTCGCGCCGGCCTCGACCCGCAACTGGTGCTCGGCCTGATCCAGGTGGAAAGCGGCTTCAAGAAATACGCCGTATCCTCGGCTGGCGCGCGCGGCTTCATGCAGGTCATGCCCTTCTGGGTCAAGCTGATCGGCCGCCCCGACGACAATCTCTTCCACCTGCGCACCAACCTGCGCTACGGCTGCACGATCCTGCGCCACTACCTGGACATAGAACGCGGCGACCTCTTCCGCGCCCTGGGCCGCTACAACGGCCGCCTCGGCCGCCCCGAATACCCCAACCTCGTGCGCAACGCCTGGCAAGGGCAGTGGCTTTACGGCTCAGGGATCAGGAATCAGGGATCAGGAATCAGTTCAGTTACCGAGCGCTTCGCGCCCGCAAGAATTACTGATCCCTGACACGTAGGGCGGATGTCAATCCGCCGGTCGTAAACCTTCGGCGCGAAGCGCCGGTAACTTTTCTGATCCCTGACATCTGACCCCTGATCCCTGAAATGTTTACCCCCTTCTATCAGAGGACCTATTGAAATATTGCCAGCGCATGCTCAAGGACTGGGACGCGGCGGAGGACGCGGCGCAGGAAGCGTATGCGCGCGCCTTGGTCATGCAGCGTTCAGGGCAGGTCATTCTCTAGCCGTGGGCGGTGTTGCGCAAGATCGCCAGGCACGCCATCATCGACATGCGCCGCGGCGCGGAAACCTGGAGCGACTGCCTCGACATCGACACCGTGCCGGAAAGCGAGGCGGCGCTCACCGTCCCCAGCCATCTACAGCCTGAGGCAATTTGCGCCCTGTCCCGGAGCGTCGAAGCCTACCAGGAAACAATCGCCGCCCTGTCGCCCCGCTGCTGCGAAGCCTTCGCCCTCTACGTGTCCGACAACCTGACGAACCAGGAAATCGCCCGCCGCATGGGCGTCTCCCTGGCCCGGGGCAACCAATACATCAGCCGCGCCAAACACGTCTGCCTCGCGCGCAGGAGTTCGGAGAACGGATGACAGCCCCGTAGGGCGGGAAAGCAAAGCGCCTCCCGCCGGTCCTTTCTCTCCGGCGCAGCCGCCGCTTATATCATGCGGCGCGTTGCGCCGTGAAAAGGACCGGCGGGAGGCGCTTTGCTTTCCCGCCCTTGTATCTTCCCTTCTGTAGTGGTTAGCTCCCGCTACCGGGAAGAAATCAGCTTGTATCCGCCCTTAGAACCTGTTCAAAGTCTTATCGAATTATCCGATATACTAAGCAGATGAGAGCCAGCTACCCCAGTGACATTAGCCGCGAGCCGTTCGATCCGATACGTCCTCTGCTGGAGAGCGC
>JAISQQ010000174.1 GCA_031274075.1 Accumulibacter sp. | reverse complement strand
GCGGCCGCGGAGTTTTTCCAGGAGTTCCGGCGCCAGTTGCGCGAAGGCCGGGGCCGTTTCGACCATCGCCGTGTCGATGCCCGTCAAGCCGGTGATGAAAGGCGGGACGGGCCTTTCGGGATCGACCAGGGCGCTCCATTCGCGCACGCCGTCCCGGTCGACTTCGACCAGCCCGATTTCGATGATCCGGTCCTTGGCGAAATTGGTTCCGGTGGTTTCCAGATCGACGAAAACCAGGGGTTCGCGGTAATCAGAGGACAGAAGACAGAGGACAGAGGACAGCCTATTTGCGGGCGCTTCGCGCCCGGTAACTGAACTGTCTTCCGTCCTCTGTCCTCTGTCCTCTGAACCCTGGATTCCGGCTTTCGCCGGAATGACGGGGGTTGTCTGCGCCAAAACGTCAAACACCCTGGCATTTACTGTCATCTGTCCTCCGTCTTCTGAACCCTGAATCCGAAACTTCAAAAAAACGACGGGCGGTTTGCGCCGCCCGTCGTCCGGCTGGTGGGCCGTATTCTACGCGATTGCGCCTAGGGTTTCGGGATGCCGAATTTTTCGGGCGATTCCTTGCTCGCGCCGGCGTCGTGGATCAGCCAGGATACCTGCGAGCGCCAGTTGTTTACGAAGTCTCGCGCCTCCTTGCCGCTCAGGCCGATGACGTCCAGCCCGCTTTTGGTCGCGTAGTCTATGAACTTGGAATCGTTGAGCGCGAACTTGTAGGCTTCGGTCAGCTTGTCGATGATCGGCTGCGGCGTGCCTTTCTTGACGAACACGCCGTAGAAGAAGCCGGACGCTTTCATCGACTCGGTGAAGGCCGGGTTGAGCTGGGTGATGTGCGGAACTTCCGGAATCGACGGGTTCGGCCGGTTGCTCATGACGGCCAGCGCGCGTATGTCGCCGTTCTTGATGTACTGCATGGCTACGCCGACGGCCAGGCCGCTGACGTCGAGCTGCTTGCCGAGCAGGGCGGTGATCAACGGGCCGTCGCCCTGGAAGGCGACCGGATTGAAGGTGACGCCCTCGATCTTCTTCAGCAGCATCGAGGTGACCCACGGCTGGCCGCCGACGCCGCTGGTGCCGATCGACAGCTTGCCGGGATTGGCCTTGGCCGCCTTGATCAGTTCGTCATAGCTCTTGATCGGCGAATCCTTCGGCACGACGATGACCGTCGCGCCCTGCACCGACAGGATGGCCGGCTCGAAATCGTCGTAACTCAGCGGGGAGATGCCGAGCACCTGATAGAGCTGCGGGTTTTCGGCGTGGAACAGCACCGTGTAGCCGTCGGCGGGGGCGGTGCTGACCGCCTGCGTGGCGATCGCGCCGGTCGCTCCGGTGCGGTTGGCCAGGATCACGGAATGGCCGAGGATCTTTTCCGCGATCGGGGTCATCAGCCGGGTCGCGGTATCGGTGCCGCCGCCGGCGCCCCAGGCAATCACGCCGTTGATCGGACGTTCGGGATAGTCGGCCGCGCCGGCGAAACCGGCGGCCATGAGGCTCGCCGCCAGGATGAGTCTTGACCACTCGATGATTTTCATGTGTTTCTCTCCTTTGTGTTGAAAAAATCCAATCGACGAAACATTCGCCGATGGCTTGCCGCTGTCATCAACCGCCCCGGCCGATCCGCCGTGGTGGAAGAATGGGTGGAAATGGGTCGATCCCAGTCCCTGGTCGTCCGCTCGCCCGCTCGCCCGCGTCCCGCATGCGCTATCTCACCTTGCCGAGCATCAGCGCGCGCAGATAGACCGCCGCTTCCCGGCGCGAATGCTTCAACTCGATCGCCTTGGCGATCAGGATGTCCGGACCGAGCCGGCTGGCTTCGATGTCCCGCTCGATGCCGTCGAGGACGGCCTGCCGCCGTTCTTCCGCGACGCCTTCCAGGAACACCCGCGGAAACTCCCTCGCCAATTCCCGGTAGTATTTTTTCCGGTTTTCATCCCGCAGCAGGCCGGAAATTCCGTCGCCGTCCTGGCCGAAAAGCCGCGTCGCCAGTCCCGCGCAGGGGACCGCGACGTCGAATTCGCGCCGCTCGCGCCGGGCGGCGTCGTATTCCGCGTCCGCCAGTTCGGCGAAGGCGAGCATCGCGCGGCTGTGGGCGCGGCGCCAGGGCTGGGTCGAATAGAGCCTGAAGCGCGCGCTCATGTACAGCGCGGCGAGCAGGAAGGGCGCGTACAGCGCGTAGCCCAGCGGCCCGCTCAGGAAGTTGATCCCCATGCCGCAGGCGACCACGGTCAGGACCGAGATCCAGCCGAAGCCGAAGAACCACGAAATGCGCATCGCAGGCGTTTCCTTGAGTCTTTCAAGCACTTTTCCCGCCCAATGCGCGCCGAAGCGCGTTCATCAGCCGGGGGCTTGAAACCAGGGCGGTCAACAGCATGATGACCAGGATGCTCAGCGATACCGCGCTGCCGAACATGCCTTCGAAGAAGCCGGCGATGCTGCCGTGCGACAGCTGCACGCCGCGGCGGAAGTTTTCGTCGATGATCGGCGTCAGGATCACGCCGAGGACCAGCGGGGCGACCGGATAGCCGTAGCGTTTCATGAAGTAGCCGAGGATGCCGAAGGCGATCATCCAGTAGATGTCGGTGATGCTGTTCTGGATCGAATAGCCGCCGACGAAGGTTAGCACCACGATGATCGGGATGATGTAGGGCTTGGGAATCTCGACGATCTTGCTGAACGCCCGGATGCCGGTCATGCCCCATACGTAGAGGAAGACGTTGGCGATCAGCAGCGCGCCGACGACGAACCAGAAGAATTCCGGCTGCTCGCGCATCAGCATCGGTCCCGGACGCAGGCCGTGGATGATCAGCGCGCCGATGAGCACGGCGGTGACCGAGTCGCCGGGAATGCCCAGCGTCATCATCGGCACGAAGGCGCCGCCGATCGCCGCGTTGGCGGCGGCTTCCGGGGCGATCAGCCCTTGGTAGGCGCCGTGGCCGAAGGCCGCCGGATAGGGATTCTTGACCGTGCGCCGGGCATGGTCGTAGGCCATCAGCGCGGCGATGTCGCCGCCGGTGCCGGGCAGGGCGCCGACGACGACGCCGATCGTCGAGGCGCGCAGGGTGAGGAACATGTTGTCCAGCACCACCGACCATTCCGGCGTGATGCGCGAAATGTTCTGCTTCACCGGAACCGCCTTGGTCTGCAGTTGCACCAGGGCCTCCGAGATGCCGAAGGTGCCGATCATGATGACCACGAAATGGATGCCGCCGAGCAGGTTCAGCGTGCCGAAGTTCATGCGCCCCTGGCCGGTTTCCGGGTCCATGCCGATCAGGCCGATGACGATGCCCATGAAGGCCGCGATCAGGGCCTTGATCATGTTGCCCTCGGCCAGGCTGCCGACCAGGAAGAGACCCATGAAGGCGAGCAGGAAGAAGTCGCGCGCCTGGAATATCAGCGCCAGATGGGAAATGAGCGGGGCGAACAGGGCGAGGACGACGATGCCGAAGAAATTTCCGATCACCGCCTGCGTCGTCGAGAGTCCCATGGCCTGGCCGGCCAGCCCCATCTTGGCCAGCGGAAAGCCGTCGAAGGTCGAGGCCACCGCCGCCGGCGCGCCGGGAATGTTGAGCAGGATGCCCGCACGCGCGCCGCCGTAGACGCCGCCGACGAAGATGCCGACCATGACCGCCAGCGCCGGCAGCACTTCCCAGGAGAAGGTGAAGGAAATCAGCAGCGACACGGCCATCGTCACCGACAGTCCGGGAATCGCGCCGACGTAGAGCCCGACCAGCGTGCCGCCGCCGATCCAGCCGATCAGGGTGAGACTCATGAATGGCTGCAGCATGCCTTCCAAACCGGTATACATGATGGGTTTCCTCCCGCGCGATCAGGGCAGAACGACCCGGAACAGGGTCGAGAAGATGAAATAAAGCGCGGCCAGCGTCCCCGCCGAGACGGCGATCTTCAGCAGCAGCTTTCTCGGGTCGAGCAGGTACATGGTCGTCACCAGGAACAGGAAGGTCGCCGGGACGAAATGGATCGTCTCGACGATGAACCCATAGATCGTCAGCGTGACCAGCAGGATGACCACGTCGCGGTCGAAGAGGTGACGCATGAGATCGGCGAAGTTCCCCTCCCGGTAGCCCTGGCGGAAGAACTGCGCGGCCAGGCCGGCGATCAGCAGCAGAGTCACCGCGCCGACGAGCTGCGGGATGCTCCCCGGCCCCGCGCCGTGCCCCTGGACGAAGCCGTCGCTGCGCAGCGAATCGGCGAACAGCGCGGCGCAGAGGACGAACAGCACCAGCATCATCTTGTATTCGCCCTTGGGGCGCGCG
>JAISQQ010000144.1 GCA_031274075.1 Accumulibacter sp. | reverse complement strand
GTTTTCGAGCGGGGTAAGTTCTTCTTTGATCGCGTCGTGGTGGCCGAGAAAACAAAGTTCGCGCCGATAGTCCTCGCCAAGCCGGCCGATCGCCCGGCCGCGCCAGCGAATTTCTCCGGCGGCGGGCGGCAGCAGTCCGCAGAGCATGCGCAGCAGACTGGTCTTGCCCGCACCGTTCGACCCCAGCAGGCAAAGCAGCTCGCCTGCGCCAAGGCAAAACCCGAGCCTGGCGAAAAGCCGCCGGTCGCCGCGGAAACATTCGAGATCGGACGCTGCGAGCATGAAGATAGGTCGGAAAGGTGAAGGCCGGATCAAATGGCGTTGGCGTGAGTTTAGCCGGGGATCACCCCGAAACACAAAGGCAGCGCCATCGCGTGAATCCCGTTGTCTTGTTTCAGAGGACGAAGGACAGCGCGGTTACCGGATGCTTCGCGCCCGTGAATATTACTGTCTTCGGTCTTCTGATCCCCGCCTTTATTGAGGCTGTGTTGGCCATGAAAACCAAGCGGCTTCCCCGTCCGCCGAGCGCGTAAATCGGGAAAGCGAACATTTTCGCCCGGGATTGACAGCTTGCAGTGTTTTGTTGACTTGCGTTTTTCCGCTTTTTGGCTGAGACTCCAAAACCATTCGTGGGGTCAGTGAAAAATACGTGGTACATGAGTAAAATGAGAAAAAACAGTGTGGTGACAGTGTGGCAAAACAGTGTGGCAATTTTCCGGCGGGGCGGTAGCCAGCTTGGCCCGGTTCTTGCTACACACACACACACACACACACACACACACACACACACACAGGCATCGCCCCTTAACCGCGCCCGAGACCAGTCGTAGCGCGGCTTTTGGTGTTTACTCCCGGCTTGCGGCAGGGAGCGGGAGCCGCGGGGCGGAAAAGCGGAATGTCTTCCGCCAATCGTGCCGATCGTTGCCCCACCGCGTCGGCAGCGCAAGCCTGGGCATGGTGAAAACAAGCGCTGAAGAACTTTCCTGTCCTCCCTCGTCAAGGGAAAAACCCAGCACGAACGCGCGCGCACCAGGACGAGCTTATTCACGCGATTGCCTGAACACAGCGCTGATTCCCCGGTTTTGCCGGGGGAACCGCCACTATCTGAAATTGCCGCAATGTTGCGGTTGTGATTGCCATCGACATATAAAACACTCGAAAACACTTCGGGGGAAAAAAGTGAATAGGGGGCGTCGGACGGTTCCGCTGGGTCGCTGTCCGCTCGCTGCTGGCTTGGGATATGCACGGATGGTCATGATGCTTGCGCCCCGTCCGCCGGGGCACGGTGAATTGCGCCGGCGCCGCGCGGCGGGCCGCCCCGCCATCGTCATGCAAGCCGCGTTGCGTCCGTTCCCGGAAGGAGCACGCGCGTGAAAATCGTCAGCCTGGTGCTCAAGTTCCTGCCCCGCCACGCCGCCGGCATCCGGGCGGCGGTGGCGGCGGCGCCCGGCGCCAGCGTGGCGGCCGACAGCGGCGACGGGCGAATGATCGTCTTGGTGGAGGACGGCCCCGGCCATGCCGTCTCCGATTCCATCCTGCAAATCCACCAGGTGGCGAACGTCATGTCCACCACCCTTTCCTATGAATATTCGGACGAAGCACTTACGCTTGAGGAGAACCGAGATGAGCATGGATCGTCGTGACTTCCTGAAAACCCAAGCCGTCGCGGCAGCGGCAAGCGTCGCCGGCATGTCGCTCCCCATCGCGGCCGCGGCGGCGGCCGCCGACCAGACGATCCGTTGGGACAAGATTCCATGCCGTTTCTGCGGCACCGGCTGTTCGGTGCTGGCGGGCGTCCAGAACGGCAGGCTCGTCGCCACCCAGGGCGATCCGGATTCCCCGGTCAATCGCGGCCTGAACTGCATCAAGGGCTATTTCCTCTCCAAGATCATGTACGGCAAGGACAGGCTCACCCAGCCCCTGTTGCGCAAGACGGACGGCAAGTACGACAAGGACGGCGACTTCACGCTCGTTTCCTGGGACGAAGCCTTCGATATCATGGCCGAGAAGTGGAAGGAAGCGCTGAAGACCGACGGCCCCGCCTCGGTCGCCATGTTCGGCTCCGGACAATGGACGATCTGGGAAGGCTACGCCGCCGTGAAGCTGATGAAGGCGGGCTTCCGCTCCAACAATCTCGACCCGAACGCCCGTCACTGCATGGCCTCCGCCGTGGTCGGCTTCATGCGCACCTTCGGCATCGACGAGCCGATGGGCTGTTACGACGACATCGAGCAGGCCGACGCCTTCGTGCTCTGGGGCTCGAATATGGCCGAAATGCACCCGGTGCTGTGGTCGCGCGTCACCGATCGCCGGCTCACCCACGACAAGAGCGAAGTGCACGTGCTGTCGACGTTCGAGCACCGCTCGTTCGAACTGGCCGACAACCCGATGATCTTCAAGCCGCAGACCGATCTGGCGATCCTCAACTACCTCTGCAACCACATCATCCAGAGCAAAAAGGTCGACGAGGATTTCATCAAAAAGCACGTCAACTTCAAGAAAGGCGCCACCGACATCGGTTATGGCCTGCGCCCCAACACTCCGGTCGAGCAGCAAGCGACCAGCAACGGTTATGACGGTCCGGACGGCAAGCCCAAGGGCGACGCGGGCGCCGCCGAGCCGATCGGCTTCGAGGATTTCGCCAGGTTTGTCGCCGAATACACGCTGGAAAAAACCGTCGAACTCTCCGGCGTGCCCGCCGAAAATCTGAAGCGGCTGGCCGAGCTGTACGCCGATCCGGAAAAGAAAGTGGTTTCCTTCTGGACGATGGGCGTCAACCAGCACACACGCGGCACCTGGGTGAACAATCTGCTCTACGACGTGCATCTGCTCACCGGCAAGATTTCCAAGCCCGGCTGCGGTCCCTTCTCGCTGACCGGGCAACCGTCGGCCTGCGGCACGGCGCGGGAGGTCGGCACTTTCGCGCACCGCCTGCCCGCCGACATGGTGGTCGGCAATCCGGCGCACCGCAAGACCGCGGAAACGGCCTGGCAACTGCCGGAGGGCACGATTCCCCCCAAGGTCGGGCTGCACGCCGTGGCGCAAAGCCGCGCGCTGAAGGACGGCAAGCTGAAATGCTACTGGACGTCCACCACCAACAACATGCAGGCGGGGCCGAACATCAATGAAGAAATCTATCCCGGCTGGCGCAACCCCAAGGCCTTCGTGGTGGTGTCCGACGTGTATCCGACGGTATCGGCGATAGCCGCCGACCTGATCCTGCCCACGGCGATGTGGGCGGAAAAGGAAGGCGCTTACGGCAACGCCGAGCGGCGTACCCAGTTTTGGCGGCAGCAGGTCAAGGCGCCGGGCGAATCCCGTTCCGACCTGTGGCAGTACATCGAGTTTTCGAAGCGCTTCAAGGTCGAGGAGGTGTGGCCCGGGGAACTGCTCGCCAAGAAGCCGGAGCTCCGCGGCAAGACGCTCTACGACGTGCTCTACGCCAACGGCGTGGTCAACAAGTTCCCGAAGGAAGATACCGTCGCCGTCAACCGGCACGCCATCGAGGGCTACACCAACGACGAGTCCGAATATTTCGGCTTCTATGTGCAAAAGGGACTGTTCGAGGAATACGCTGCCTTCGGGCGCGGCCACGCCCACGACCTCGCGCCCTTCGACGCCTACCACAAGGCGCGCGGCCTGCGCTGGCCGGTGATCGACGGCAAGGAAACCCTGTGGCGCTTCCGCGAGGGCTACGACGCCTACGTGCCCAAGGGCGAGGGCGTCCGCTTCTACGGCCAGAAGGACGGCAAGGCGAACATTTTCGCCCTGCCCTACCAGCCGCCCGCCGAGATGCCGGACAAGGAATACGACTTGTGGATGAGCAGCGGCCGCGTACTCGAACACTGGCACACCGGCTCGATGACCCGCCGCGTGCCCGAACTGCACCGGGCGGTGCCGGAAGCGGTCGTTTACATGCATCCGGACGACGCCCGGGAGCGCAAGCTGCAGCGCGGCCAGAAAGTGAAAGTGATTTCGCGGCGCGGCGAGATCACCCTGCAAGTCGACACGCGCGGACGCAACAAGCCACCGCGGGGTCTGGTGTTCGTGCCCTTCTTCGACGAATCCAAGCTGGTCAACAAGCTCATCCTCGACGCCACGTGTCCGCTTTCCAAAGAAACGGACTTCAAGAAGTGCGCGGTCAAGGTGGTGAGAGCCTGACGGGAGGGTGATCGCCCATGAGCGCCGCGAAGTCCGCCGAGCGCGCCGGCGCGCCGGAGAAACCCGGCGCGTTCCCATTGCGCCGCAAGTTTCTCGCCGGACTGGCCGGCGCGGCGGGAGGCGGCTGTCTGATGGCGGTGGGCGCCGGGCTTTACGCGCGACAGAACCGCGCTTTGCCCGCGCTCGCCCTGCGTCCCCCGGGAGCCTTGCCCGAGGCGCAATTCCTTGCCGCCTGCACGCGCTGCGGCCTGTGCGTGCGGGGCTGTCCCTACGACACCCTGAAGCTCGCCGCCCCCGGCGACCCCGTTCCGACCGGCACGCCGTACTTCACGGCGCGCGGCGTTCCCTGCGAGATGTGCGACGACATCCCTTGCGTCCCGCCGTGCCCGACCGGGGCGCTCGATCCGGCGCTGACCGACATCACCCGGGCGCGCATGGGGCTGGCGGTGCTCATCGACCACGAAACCTGCCTCAACTTCCTCGGCCTGCGCTGCGACGTCTGCTATCGCGTCTGCCCGGTGATCGACAAGGCGATTACGCTGGACAGGCAGCACAACGCCCGCTCCGACCGTCACGCCATGCTGCTGCCCACCGTGCATTCGGACTACTGCACCGGCTGTGGCAAGTGCGAGGCCGCCTGCGTCCTGGAGGAAGCGGCGATCCGGATACTGCCCTTCCCGCTGGCGCGGGGCAAGCTCGGCGGGCATTACCGCAAGGGCTGGGAGGAACGCGAAAAGCATGGCGGCTCGCTGATCGGCGAACAGGTGGAACTGCCCGTGCGCGGGTTGGAAAACCGGCCCTATGGAGACGCGAGCCGCATCCCCGACGAAGCGCCCGCGCCGGCGGGGGGCGATCCGCCGCCCGGAAGCTCCGGCCTCGATTCGCGGTGGAAGCCATGAGCCGGCCCGGCCGCCTTCCCGCCGCGCCCGGACGCGAGGCCATCGCCCGCAAGGGATGGCTGGCCGCTCACCGGTGGCTGCTGCTGCGCCGCGCCTGCCAACTGGGCCTGCTCGCCCTTTTCCTGATCGGCCCCTGGTTTGGCGTGTGGTTCATCAAGGGCAATTATTCCTCCAGCCTCACGCTCGACGCGCTGCCGCTCACCGACCCCTACCTGCTCCTGCAAATGCTGGCGGCGGGCTTCGTCCCCGCCGCTACCGCCGTCACCGGCGCGGCGATCGTCGCGGTCTTCTATCTCCTGGTCGGCGGGCGGGTGTTCTGCGCCTGGGTCTGTCCGCTCAACATGATTACCGACGCCGCGGCCTGGAGCCGGCGGCGCTTCGCCATCAAGGCCAGTCACGCGCCCGACGCCCGCACGCGCTACTGGTTCCTGGCCGGCACCTTCGCCGCCGCCGCCGTTACCGGCACGCTGGCCTGGGAATGGCTCAACCCGGTGTCGATCGCGCACCGCGGCTTCTTCTTCGGCATGGGCGCGGGGTGGCTGTTGCTCGCTGCCGTGTTTCTCTACGACCTGCTGGTCGCCGGCCGGGGCTGGTGCGGACATTTGTGCCCGATGGGCGCGTTCTACAGCCTGCTTGGCAAGACCGCGCTGCTACGGGTGGCCGCGCCCCGGCGCGACGCCTGCGACGACTGCCTGGACTGCTTCGCCGTCTGTCCCGAGCCGCAGGTCATCCGGCCGGCGCTCAAGAAAGCGGGGCAGGAAAGCCCCGTCGTCTACAGTTCCCTGTGCACCACCTGCGGCCGCTGCATCGACGTCTGCGGCCAACGGGTCTTCCGCCTGACCCATCGTTTCGACCAAAGGAGTTCATCATGAAAAGCCGTCTCCTTGCTGTTTTTCAGGCATCCCTGTTTGCCGGCCTGCTGCTGCTGCCCGGCGCGCCCTTCGGCGCCGACGACGGCGGACTGGCCACCTTGCGCGGCGCGCCCATCCCGTCGGCGGTGCCCGAATCCGGAGACGCGCTCCGGAAAGCGATCGAAACCGATCCGCTGGAACGCGACTTCACGCAACAGCCGCCCCTGGTCACGCACGCGGTGGACAACTACCCGGTCACCCGGAATTTCAACAAATGCCTGGATTGCCACTCCTGGGAAAACTACCGCAAGGAGAAAGCCACCAAGGTCTCGCAGACCCACTTCCAGGGCGCGGATGGCCAGGACCTCGCCAACATCTCGCCGCGGCGCTACTTCTGCCTGCAATGCCACGTCCCGCAGGTCGACGCCAAGCCGCTGATCGCCAACACCTATGAGCGCGCCACGAGCCGCCAATGAGCGCGAGGCCCCACATCATGAAGCTATCGACCCTACTGAAGACCCTGCTGAAAACCCTGCTGAACCTGCTGCTGCGTTGGCGCAAATTTGTCTTGACCGGCGTCGTTGCTTTTGCCGCCGGCGCGCTGGGCGTGGTCGTCTTCGACACGGCGATGGAGCAGACCAATACCGAAGCCTTCTGCATCTCCTGCCACGAGATGAAGAACACCGTTTACAGCGAGTATCAGGGCAGCCTCCACTACACCAACCGCAGCGGCATGCGGGCGACCTGCCCGGACTGCCACGTGCCGAAGGAATTCGCGCCCAAGATGGTCGCCAAGATCAAGGCGTCCAACGATCTGCTGCACAATATTCTCGGCACCATCGACACGCCCGCGAAGTTCGAAGCCCGGCGTCCGAAAATGGCGCAAAGCGAATGGCGGCGAATGAAAGCCAACGACTCGCAGGAATGCCGCAACTGCCACGACGCCGATTCCTTCGATTACGGCGTGCAGAGCTACCGCTCGGTCAACCAGCACACGGAAGGACTGGCATCCGGCCAGACCTGCATCGACTGCCACAAGGGCATCACCCACCGCCTGCCGCAAATCGATCAAGGCGTTGGTTCTCTCGTAGAGACGGGCCTCTCGCAGGATCTTGTTCGTCCCCCGGTCACGCCAAAAGAGTAGGGCCGGGAAAGCCGCGATGCGCCTTTCGCTCCCGCCTGCCCTCGACGCCTTGCGGCGGCCCTTGCGCGACCTGCGCATTTCGGTCACCGACCGCTGTAATCTGCGCTGCGCGTATTGCATGCCGCGCGAGGTTTTCGGGCGGGACTTCGTCTTTTTGCGCCATGCCGATCTCCTGAGCTTCGAGGAAATCGTCCGCGTCGCCCGGCAGGGTGTTGCCCTCGGCGTGCGCAAGATTCGCCTCTCCGGCGGCGAACCGCTGCTGCGCCGCGGCATCGAGCGTCTGGTCGAAATGCTGGCCGGGCTGCGCGACGAGGCGGGCCGGCCCATCGAACTGGCAATGACCACCAACGGCGTGTTGTTGGCGAAGAAAGCGCAGGCGCTCAAGGAAGCGGGCCTGGCGCGCCTGAACATCAGCCTCGACGCGCTCGACGAAACGGTTTTTCAGCGCATGAGCGGGGGCGGCGCGCCGCTGGCCGCCGTGCTCGAAGGCATCGCTGCCGGCCAGGCGGCGGGGCTTGCGCCGCTCAAGGTCAGCGCCGTCGTCAAACGCGGCGTCAACGAAAGCGAAATCCTGCCACTGGTTCGTTACTTCCGCCATACCGGCGTCATCGTGCGCTTCATCGAATTCATGGACGTCGGGACAAGCAACGCTTGGCGGCTGGATGACATGGTGCCCGCCGACGAAATCCTGGCGCGCGTCAACCAGGAATTTCCGCTGTGTCCGCTGGCGCCACGACATGCGGGCGAGGTGGCAAAGCGCTGGCAATTCGCCGATGGCGGCGGCGAGATCGGCGTCATCGCCTCGGTGACCCAAGCCTTCTGCCACGGATGCAGCCGCCTGCGCCTGTCTACCGACGGCAAACTCTACACCTGCCTGTTCGCCAGCGACGGCGCCGACCTGCGCACGCTGCTGCGCGACGGGGAGAATGGCGAGAACGACGAGAGCGACGCGCGACTGCGGCAATGTATCGCCCGCGTCTGGGCCGGACGGACCGACCGCTACTCGCAGCTACGCCGCGCCGCCAGCGAACGGCCGGCGAGGAGAATCGAGATGTCATATATTGGCGGATAGCGAGAAATTGCTGGCTTGTTTTTAGAAGCTGTTTTAGAAATCAGAAAGACGTTTGAGAAGCAGATGGATCATCCAGGGTAGGGCGCGCTCTCCGAGCGAGCCGGGTGGCGGTTTCGGAGAAACCGCCCTACCTTCACCCAGGGCTTGAATTGAAGTTTTTGGGATCAAAGCATTTCTCGTACCAATTTTTTAAAAACAGCTTCTTATAGGTGTTTTTCTTGAACGAAGCCGATGATCTGACGCATTTTTCCGTCGAAGGCCGGGCGCGCATGGTCGATGTATCGGAAAAGGCCGTGACCCGCCGCGTGGCGGTCGCCAGCGGCGCGATCCGCATGCTCCCGGCGACGCTGGCGCGCATCCGCGCCGGAACGCTCGCCAAGGGCAACGTGCTGGCGGTAGCCGACGTAGCCGCCGTGATGGCGGCCAAGCGCACGCCGGAGACGATCCCGATGTGCCATGCCCTGCCGCTATCCGGCGTCGAAGTGGCGTTCACCGAAATCACCGCGCCCGACGATGAAGGCTGCGTCGGCATCGGGGCCACGGCAAGCGTCAGTTGCGCCGGGCCGACCGGCGTGGAAATGGAAGCCCTGTGCGCGGTGAGCGCCGCGTTACTGACTATCTACGACATGTGCAAGGCCATCGATCGCGGCATGCGCATCGAGGCCGTCCAGCTCGAAGAAAAACGCGGTGGCAAGAGTGGTGCATGGCGGCGGGGAAAAACGGCATGATCCGCGTCTTGTTTTTCGGTCCGGTGGCCGAGCGCGTCGGCGCGCGGCAGATTGACGTACCCTGGCGCGCCGGCCTGCGCTGGCAAGACGTGCGCGACGAATTGCGCGCGCGTTACCCGGAAGCGTTTGCGTATGTCTCCATCGTCGCCGTTGACGGAGAGCGCGTCGGCGACGAAGCGGAAGCGCCGCTGGCCAAGGACTCCGAAATCGTCTTCATGTCGCCGTTCTCGGGAGGATGAAATGGATGAAGCTGTTCGCCTGCAACAGGAAGATTTTTCACAGGACGAGGAAATCCGCGCCTTGCGCGCCGTCTCGCGGCGCATCGGCGGAATAGCGACCTTCCTTGGCTGCGCGCGCGATTTCTCCGAAGACCGCGAGGTCAGCGCGATCGGTTTCGACGCCCATCATGCGATGGCATTGGCCGAACTTCGGAAACTGCGCGGCGAAGCCATCGAAGGTTTTGGCCTGATCGACGCGCGCATCGTGCACCGGATCGGAAGCGTCCAGGCCGGCGATAACATCGTGTTCATCGCCGCCGCCGCCGAACACCGCGCGCCCGCGCTGGAAGCGTGCCGCTGGCTGATCGACGAACTCAAGGAGCGCGTGCCGATCTGGAAAAAGGAAATTACCCCGAGCGGCGAATCCTGGGTGACGCCGCGTCCGTGACCGTGCATGAAGGCAAAGCTCATTGGAAAAGGAGGTCAAGGACGAGAAAAAAGTGTTGTAAGGCGGATGCAATCCGCCGGTACTACAACAGGAGAAGCCTGCGCAAAATGAAAATCAAGTTATTTTTCCAAGTCTCTCTCTCAGTTGAGTGTAGCTTTTTTTTCTTTCATTGTTTTTTTCTCAAAGGAGCGTCACCATGTCACCTGTTTCCCGTTTTGCCTCTTGTGTGGCCGCGCTTGCCGTGGCCGTTTGCGCCCAGACCGTTTACGCCGCCGAAGTCCAGGTCGCGGTCGCGGCCAACTTCACCGCGCCGGCAAAAGATATCGCGGCGGAATTTGAAAAGGATACCG
>JAISQQ010000126.1 GCA_031274075.1 Accumulibacter sp. | reverse complement strand
TGCGGGTGCGATACTTCCTTGACGAGATCGGAGAATGCGTCGACATCCTCGAAGTTGCGATAGACCGAGGCGAAGCGGACGTAGGCGACCTTGTCGATCTTCTTGAGTTCGCGCATGACCATCTCGCCGATCTTTTCCGAGGGGGTTTCGCGCTCACCCTGGGCGAGCAGTTTTTCTTCGATGCGCAGGATCGCCGCGTCGACCGCTTCGACGGTCACCGGCCGTTTGCGCAGCGCCAGCCACAGGCTGGACGAGAGCTTGTCGCGGTCGAAATCGACGCGCGATCCGTTTTTCTTGACCACCCGCGGCATGCGGATTTCCGCCCGCTCATGGGTGGAAAAGCGCTTGTCGCACGACAGGCAGCGGCGGCGACGGCGCACGACGCAGCCGTCCTCGTTGATGCGCGTATCCGCGACCGTCGTGTCGGACGCCCCGCAGAATGGGCACTTCATGTCGGATCAGGCTCCGTAGACCGGAAACTTCCGGCACAGCGCGGCGGCCTGGCCGCGCACGCGCGCGATCAGCGCTTCGTCGTTCGGCGCTTCGAGCACGTCGGCAATCAGGTGGGCCACCTGCTCGGCCTCGATCTCGGTGAAACCGCGCGTGGTCATCGCCGGCGTGCCGACGCGGATGCCGGAGGTGACCATCGGCTTTTGCGGATCCTTGGGAATCGCGTTCTTGTTGACCGTGATCTGCGCCTTGCCCAGGGCCGCTTCGGCTTCCTTGCCGGTGATGTTCTTGGCGCGCAGGTCGACCAGGAAGACGTGCGACTCGGTGCGCCCGGAAACGATGCGCAGGCCGCGCTCCACCGAGAGCACCCGCGACAGCACGCGGGCATTGATCATCACCCGCTCCTGATAGGCGCGGAATTCCGGCGTCGCGGCTTCCTTGAAGGCGACGGCCTTGGCGGCGATCACGTGCATCAGCGGCCCCCCTTGCAGCCCGGGGAAAATGGCCGAGTTGATAGCCTTTTCGTGCTCGGCCTTCATCAGGATGAAGCCGCCGCGCGGGCCGCGCAGCGTCTTGTGCGTCGTCGAGGTCACCACGTCCGCGCAGGGCACGGGATTCGGATAGCAGCCGGCGGCGATCAGCCCGGCGTAGTGCGCCATGTCGACCCAGAAAATCGCGCCGATTTCCCTGGCCACGCGGGCGAAGCGCTCGAAGTCGATGCGCAGCGAATACGCCGAGGCGCCGGCGATGATGATCTTAGGCCTGTGCTCGCGGGCCGCCGCCGCCATCGCCTCGTAGTCGATCTCTTCCTTGCCGTCGAGGCCATAGGCGACGACGTTGAACCATTTGCCCGACATGTTCAGCGACATGCCGTGCGTGAGGTGCCCGCCCTCGGCGAGGCTCATGCCCATGATCGTGTCGCCGGGCTTGGCGAAGGCCATCAGCACGGCCTGGTTGGCCTGCGAGCCGGAATTCGCCTGCACGTTGGCGGCTTCCGCGCCGAACAGCCGCTTCACGCGGTCGATGGCGATCTGCTCGGCGACGTCGACGTACTCGCAGCCGCCGTAGTAGCGCTTGCCCGGATAACCCTCGGCGTACTTGTTGGTCAGTTGCGAACCCTGCGCCTCCATGACCGCGCGGCTGACATAGTTCTCGGAGGCGATCAGTTCGATATGCTCCTCCTGGCGGCGATTCTCGCTCTCGATCGCTTTCCACAGGTCGGGATCAACTTTTGCCAGAGTATCTTTCGCTGAAAACATCGTCCGCCTCACAAGCCGTTGAGAATGTGTGGATCATACCATGCTGCCCGGCGCTGGCGTTCAGGTGACAAATGTCAGGAATCAGTAATTCATGCGGGCGCGAAGCGCCCGGTGACCGATCTGACATCTGTCACCTGACATCTGATCCCTGAACTAAATCCGTGTGACGAACGGCGCCTGGGCGATGCCTGCCAGGTGCTCCGTATCGCCCCACGACGCGAAGCGCCAGTTTTCACCTTGGGCGATCAGCCAATTGATGGAGGCGTTCGGCAGGGGAAAATCGCGTGGCCGTTCCATCGGCACGCCGTGCACATGGCGGTAAACCAGGTCGAGCGACCCGCCGTGCGTGACCACGGCGATGATCCTCCCGGCATACTGGCGCGCCAGGCGGGACAAGCACGCGCTGACGCGGTCGAAATGCTGGCGCAGGCTTTCACCGTCCGGGATGACGTCATCAAAGCGGCGGGCCGCCAGCGTTTCCGCCACGGCGGGTGGGATTTCCTCGCGCGTCATGCCCTCGCAGCAGCCGAAATTCCGTTCCCGCAACGCTGCTTCGAGCTGTATCGGGAGTCCCTGCGCGCGGGCCAGCGGCAGGGCCGTCTGCCGGGCGCGCAACAGGTCGCTGCTATGGATGGCGTCGAAACGCTGCCCCGCCAGCCGCCGCGCGAGCGCCTCCGCCTGCGCCAGCCCCGTTTCGTTGAGCGGCATATCGCGGTGTCCCTGGATACGCAGCTCGGCGTTCCATGCCGTCTCCCCGTGGCGGATCAGGCAGATCCTTGCCTCCTCTTGCACAACCGACTCCTCAGAAGCTATTTGCGACCTTCTCTCTGGGAGCGCGAAGCCCATTATGAAAGCGCCACACCGAACCGCCTCGGGGAGCGCGGGGCACCCGCCCCGATTTTGATCCGCGCCATGACACTGCCGCCGTTGTTGCGGGGCGGGTGCCCCGCGCTCCCAGAGAAAAGACGCAAACAGGTTCTCAGAACGTCGCCGTTTTGAAATCTTCCGGATTCCAGGGCGCTTGCCCGGCTTCGGCGGCGAGTTCGTTGAATGCCTCGACCTCCGCCTTACTGAACAGCAGGCCGCCCGCCGCCGCGGTTTTCTTGGCGAATTCGGCTTCGATCTGGCCGGGCAAAAGGCAAGCCTCGTTGCCGTGACCCAGGACATCCGCGATGACGGCCTTGACGTTTTCCTTTTGCGAACGGCCTTGCGCGAACGCGCCGCCGATGGCCTCGGGATGCGTCACCTGGAAATAGAAACAGCAGGTTCCCTTCTCGCCCGCGCCGACGTTTTCCCAGCGGTTGCGGATCGTCGGCAGGGAACCGCCGATCAAGCCGCCGACGATCTCGTTGATCAGCGACAAGCCGTATCCCTTGTGCGCGCCGAAGGGCAACAGCGCGACGGCGGCGTCGGGGTCGGTCGTCGGACGGCCGTCCTTGTCGACGGCGGCGTTTGGCGGCAGGGATTTGCCTTCGCGCTTGAGTTGCTGGACACGCCCCATCGCCACCACCGAGGTGGCCCAGTCGATCACGATCGGGTAGCCGATCGCGTCCGTCGTCGGGAAACCCCATGAGTGCGGATTGGTGCCGAGCGTGGGAAATTTCCCGCCGAAGGGAACGACTTCCGCGAGCGCGGCGGTGCAGCAGGTATAGGCGATGTAGCCGCGCTGCGCGGCCTCCATCACATAGCCGCCGCCCCAGAGGTAGTGAAAGGCGTTGTCGACGGCGACCGTGCCCGTGCCGTGCCGGTCGGCCAGCGCGATGGCCTCGTCGATGGCGCGATAGGCCGTCGGCTGTCCGAGTTTCCGGTTCGCGTTCCAGATTTTGACGGCGTCGAAACGCGACGGTTTTTCCTCGATTTTCGCGCCGGGAACGCAGCCTTTTCCGCCGGAGCCGAAAAGGTGATCCAGGTGCAGCGCCTTGATGCCATTGTGCGTGCGGATGCCGTGCCGCGTGGCCGAGGCGCAGAAGCGTGCGGCCTCGCTGGCTTCGTCGGCGGTGTAGCCACGGTGTCGATAGGCGGCCGTGACCAGCGCGTTGTGCTGGTCTTCGGGAACGATGTAGTAGGTTTCGGGCATGGCGGACTCGGTCAGGAAGAAGAAAAGACGAATTCTAGTCGCTAAATTCCCCGAATTTTTCAAAATCCTCAAAATTCCCGTGGCGCGGCAGAGCAGGCGGCGGCGGGGCCATCGCATGAACAGCAGGGTCGTGGCGCGCGGGCGCCGCTCTCCGGCTGGCTTGGGCGTTGGCGCCAAACCGTAGGGCGGAAAAGCGTAGCGCCTTCCGCCAGTCGTTCTCTCCAGCGGCGCAGCCGCCTCTATTATTCAACGGCTTTTGAATCGCGCGGCGCGTTGCGCCGTGAAGGGGATCGGCGGAAGGCGCTGCGCTTTTCCGCCCTACGTGTCAGGGATCAGGTATCAGATGTCAGGTATCAGTATTCTTGCGGACGCGAAATGCCCGGTAAGTGCCGCCATTTCCGCGCGCACCGGTCGATTCATGGAGAGAGTGCGATGGCTCTGCGGATGCCCCTTGGGCGTTTTGTCCTGAAGGTCTTTTAGTTTAGAATGGAATGCTGTTTCAGCGTGAGAGATTCCATTTTCGGGCAGGGTTCCGCGGGATGAATGAAAAGCTCAATTCCGGCATCGACAAGACACTGAGCATCCTCGAATTCATTTCCCGGAATTCGCGGGGCGTGTCGCTGGCGGACCTC
>JAISQQ010000122.1 GCA_031274075.1 Accumulibacter sp. | reverse complement strand
TCGGCGGTGAGGCCGTAGCGATCCCAGTTGCCCGCGTATCCGTCCACGCTCAGATAAGGGTCGCGGGTCGGGCGTTTGCGCACCAGATTGATGGCCGCTGAAGGGTTGCCCGCGCCCTGTGTGAGTCCCGCCGCGCCGCGCACAATCTCGATGCGGTCATAGATTGCCATGTCCGCCAGCAGCGCGTCCCCGCCGTATTGCCCCAGGCTGATCGGCAGCCCGTCGAAAGTGATGTTGTCAATGGAAAATCCACGCGCGTTAAAACGGTCGCGTTGCGGCCCGGAGGCGGTAATGGCAATGCCGGGCGTGTTTTGCATCACATCGTTGATCGTGACCAGATTCTGATCTTCCACACGCTGCCGGGTGATGACGGTGACGGATTGCGGCGTTTCGCGGATGGAGAGTGGCAGCTTTGTCGCCGTATTCATGACAGGGGTGGTGTAGGAATGGCTACCTTCGGAGACGCCGCTGTTTTCCGCCTGCGCCGATACGGAGATTTCCGGCAACACGGCCTCGCCGCTGGCGGCGGTGGCGCTATTCAGGTTTTCGGGGGGGGGGGGGGGGGGGGGTAATTGCCGCGTTGTCGCCGTCCGCGGGATTTACGGCTTGTTCCTGGGCATTTCGCGCCTGCGCGTAAACATCGCTTGTCGCTGCCAGCGCTCCAGCCGCCATCAACGCCAAAACCAGGGGCCGAACCCCACAAACCCCGAACCCCTCACGCGCGAGAGAGGGCAAACCAGACACAGCGGAAAAGAAAGGCATGACTATGGCTCCAAAGTAAGAGGGGAGATAACATGAAACATGATAAGAAGAACGAAAACAGATCGCAATAATAAAGACGCCTGCCATGAAGTCAAGCGTTTTTTGCGCGGCGCGTCGGCAAGCCCGGACTGAACGAAACAAGCCCAGGGATTTTCCCGCCGCCCACGACAGGAGACAGAGGACAAGCCAATCGCCGGCCCGCCTCAGGGAGCGTGGGGCTTCCGCCCCCTACATCAGGGGAAGGACACCACCACCGCTGTTGCGGGGCTGGCGCCCCGCGCTCCCAGGGAAGATCGCGGACGGACCGGCTACCCTTCCTTTCCCGCCGGGGCCGTCGGGCTGGAAGCGGGGGGCTGGTGCTCTTCCAGATAACGGCGCGTGTCCGCCGCGTTCATCGGCACGGCGTGGCGGAAGCCCTGGATGGTTTCGCAATGCAGGGATTCGAAGTAGCGCCATTGCTCCTCGGTTTCCACGCCCTCGGCGATCACGCGCAGGTGCACGGCGTTGGCGACCGAGGCGATGGTGGAAATCATGGTGTCGACCCGGACGTCGCCGATCCGCGCGGTCAGGGCGGTGCCGATCTTGATGGCGTCGACCGGGTATTCCAGCAGGTTGGTCAGCGCGGAAGGCTCGGCCTGCAGCTTGTCGATGATGATCTGCACGCCCATGTCGCGCAGGTACTTGAGGGCGCGCGTCGATTGCGAGCTGTTTTTGATGAGCACGTATTCCGAGATTTCGACCGCCAGGCAGAAGGGCGGCAGTTCGTATTTCTTCAGGCTGCGCTCGACTTCGTCGGCGAATCCGGCGTGTTCGAGCTGCGCCTGGGAGATGTTGATCGACACGCGCCCGAAGAGTAGCGCCGCGTCCCGCCAGCTTTTGGCGTAGGCGCAGGCCTGGTCGAGCATTTGCATGTCGATTTTGGTCAGCAGCCCGGATTGCGCGGCGGGTTCGAGGAAGACTTCCGGCGACAGGATGTGGTGTTCCGGGTGCGACCAGCGCGCCAGTACTTCGAGGTACAAGACCTGTTGCGCGTCGGTGTGGAACATCGGCTGGAAGTACGGCTCGAACTGGTTTTCGGCCAGCGCGGTGTGCAATTCGCCGATCAGCCGGTCGGTTTCGATGATCTTGTCGTGCAGGCCGCGCTCGAAGAAGCGGTAGCGCATCCCGCCCGACGACTTAGCGAGATACATCGCGGCATCGGCGTTCTTGATGATGTTTTCCATGTCGTCGGAGGCGTGGTTCTTGCGGTCGGGGAAGGTGACGATGCCGATGCTGCTGAAGACTTTCAGTTCGTGTCCGCAGAGGGTGACCGGGGTTTCCAGTTTGTCGAGGATGTTCTGCGCCAGCACCGCGGCGCGTTCGGGGCGATCCATGTCGACCATGACCACGGCGAATTCGTCGCCGCCCAGCCGCGCGGCGGTGTCGGTGCCGCGTACCCGTTCCTTCAGGATGTTCGCCATGTGTATCAACAGCGCGTCGCCGACCGCGTGTCCCAGCACGTCGTTGACGTGCTTGAATTTGTCGAGGTCGAAGAAGAGCAGCGCGCCGTATTTTCCGGAACGCTTGCTTTGCGACAGGGCGCGATGCAGTTGCTCGTTGAACAGGCCGCGGTTGGCCAGCCCGGTCAGCGGGTCGTGATGCGCC
Source organism: Accumulibacter sp. (assembly GCA_031274075.1). Lineage (GTDB taxonomy): Bacteria > Pseudomonadota > Gammaproteobacteria > Burkholderiales > Rhodocyclaceae > Propionivibrio. Next base: position 6,878 of record JAISQQ010000122.1, on the reverse strand, counting down.
ATGTACTGCAACTGGACTTCCGCCTGCCGGCGGGTTTCCACTTCCTGCGAGAGCTCGGCGGTGCGTTCGGCGATGCGTTGTTCCAGGGTGGCGTGGATGTTGCGCAGTTCCTGTTCCGTTTTGCGGCGCACGCCGATTTCGCGCTGCAATTCCGCCATGTTGGCGTTGAGCGTGTCCGCCATTTCGTTGAACGTGGACGCGAGTTGGGTGATCTCGTCCTTGTGTTCGAAGGAGAAGCGGAAGTCCTTTTCGCCAACGCGGAAACGGTTGAAGCCGTCGTTGAGCCAGCCGAGTTTCCGGGACAGGTAGGAGGCCATCCAGATGGCGATGACGATTACTAGGACGATCAGCACGAACGTAGATTTCGCCAGGCTGAGCGCGGTGGCGCGCATATTGTCGCGCAGCGCGTTTTCGGCGGCGACGCCGCGGGCGTGCATGTCCTCGTTGGAGAGCGCGATCAGCTCGTTCAGGCGTTCCTTGGTTTCGGTGGCGGCGCGGTGGAAGTCGTCTACGTTGGCGCCGATGGTGACGATGCCGAAACCGCGCTTGTTGCCTGCCGCTTCCGGGCTGTACTGCCCGGTGTAATAGGGAATCGCCGCCGTGGTGGTGAGTTTGTAGAGTCCGCTCCACAGGATCTGGAAGGAACCGGAGCCGCCCTGGTCGGCGAGGTTGTACCAGCCCGTGCACTGCGGCGCGAAATTGAGCCAGCGGCAGTCGAGGCCCACGTCGCCGCGCTCGGTCAGCGCCTTCGCCGGTTTCCTGCTCTGCAACTGGTCGACGAAGGTCGGCGCGGTTTTCATGAATTCGCGCCAGGGCAGGCCGCTTTTCAGGAAATCTTCATAGACGGTGTCTTCGAGCCAGGGGATTTCCGGTTCGCCGTTTTCGTCGTAGCCGACGATCGAATGGTGGCGCGGGTGGACGATGCTGCGCCCCTTGTAGTCCCATATGAAGGCGTAGTTGCCGTCGAAAGCGTCGTTGATGTCGCGGTAGCGTTCGTTGGTGGGGACGATGTGGTCGGTGAAGGACATCAGGTGGTCGTGGTTGAGCGCCAGCGTCACCCAGCCGATGATCCGGCCGTTTTCGGTCACCGGCGTCGCCCAGCGCACGATGCCTTCAAAGCGTTTGCCGACCGGGTTTTCCTTGCCGGCGTAGGCGTGTTTTTCCGGCTCGAAGGCGATGCCGCGTTTCTTTGCCGCTTCCGGGGTGAATTTGCCGATGATCTGCGAGCCGACGTAGCGGCCGATGACGTCGGAGACGTAGATTTCGCCGGGTTTGAGTTTTTTCAGGGCGGCAAAATAGGTTTCCGCCTTGGCGTAGGTATTCTTGCGTTCCGAGACGTCTTTCAGTTCGGGGCTGACGCGCGGCGAAGTCGTCGCCTTGATCTTTTCCATGCCGTCCAGCCCGACGAAGCTCATCTCCAGGTAGAGCGGCCGGTATTCCTGCTTCAGCGGCGTCGGCGGCAGGTAGTGGAAGCTGATGGCGTTGTCGGGACTGCCCGGCGTCGCGACGTAGCCGTCGACGGCGGGGACGGTTTCGGGTTGCCAGTCGCTGCCGTCCGCGTTCAGGGTCCATCGGCCATGCACGATCAGGTTCTGGCGCTTGCGCTCGACGTAGCCGCGATAGGCGTCGGCGTCCGGGGGAAGCGAGGCGGCGTAGCGGATGTCCGCGTCGCGGCCGTGGAGAAAGTCCGCGACCCGGCGCGCGGTGTCGGTGGTCAGGCGCTCGATTTCGTCGCGCGCGCGGACGTCTAGGGCGCTGGCCGCGTCGCTGACCGCCTTGTCGCCGACCTGGAAGATCGCCCGATTGGCCGTGGTCACCAGTTCCTCGAACTGCTGCCCGAGATACGCCGCGGTCTCCTGCGTCTGGGCCCAGGCAATCCATACCAGCAGTATCAGCGGCAATACCTTGATGGTGATGAACACCAGGATCAGGCGCACCCGCACCGTGAGGCTGTTCCAGAAATCCAGGATGGATTGCATGATTCGCATGGAAAATTACCTAAGGAAACGCAGATTCAGGAAGCTTCAGGACAATGCCGGATTCTCTCCTCGCCGGGTACAGGTTCTTCATGCCGATCAGTGGAACACCCGCGCGGCATGCTTCACCCGCTCCGGGTAGCGCCGCCTGGCGTACCCAGGCCGGAAAATGGCGCGAGGATAGCGCGCCGGAAACGCCAAAAGCCGCGCTGCGACTCGATTCGGGCGCGGGTGAGGGGCGATGCCTGTGTGTGTGTGTGTGTGTGTGTGTGTGTGTAGCAAGAATCGGGCCAGATTGGCTGCCGCCCGGTCGAAAAGATGCTGCGCCGTTTTATCCATCTTGCTCACTTTTTTTTCCACGGACACCACGAACAGCTTTGGAGTTTCAGCCAGAAGGCGGAAAAATGCAAGGGGGGCGTTGGGGTTCAGAGGACAGAGGACAGAAGACAGAGGACAGTCCAGTTAGCGGGCGCTTCGCGCCGGAGCTTACGACCGGCGGATTGCATCCGCCCTACTGCGGGGCGGAAGCCCCGCGCTCCCAGGAAAATCGCCACGATGCAAACGACGCCACATAGCGCAATCGCCCTGGGGGGGCGTTCAGGATTCAGAGGACAGAAGACAGAGGACAGTCCAGTTACCGGGCGCTTCGCGCCCGCAAATATTACTGTCTTCCGTCCTCTGTCTTCTGTCCTCTGAATCCTGAACCACGTATAATTCATGACTTTGGCTTAATCCCTGGCGTCCATGACACGAATCAAGATCTGCGGCCTGACCCGCGACGAGGACATGCGGGCGGCCATCGATGCGGGCGCCGACGCGATGGGGCTGGTTTTTTTTCCGCCGAGTCCGCGTTTCGTCGACCTGGATCGGGCGGAGCGGCTGGCGCGGCTGGCGCCGCCCTTCGTCAGCGTGATCGGGCTGTTCGTCAATGCCAAAGCCTGTTGCGTGCGCGAGACGCTTTCCGCCGTGCCGCTGCATGGGCTGCAATTTCACGGCGACGAGGACGAGGCGTACTGCCGGCAGTTCGACCGGCCTTACATCAAGGCGGCGCGGATCAGGCCCGGATTCGATTTGCTACAATACGCGGCGGAGTTCCCCTCGGCGCAGGCCATTCTGGTCGATGCCTTCGTCGAAGCCTATGGCGGCGGCGGCAGGACTTTCGACTGGGATCTGATTCCATCCGCAGTGTCGAAGCCGCTCGTGCTGTCGGGCGGACTCGACGCGGGCAACGTGGGCGAGGCCATCGCCCGGCTGAGACCGGCGGCCGTCGATGTCTCGTCGGGCGTCGAGTCGGCCAGGGGCGTCAAGGACGCGGCAAGGATTCGTGCTTTCATCGCCGCCGCGCGGGCGGCGGCCATCGATTGATTTTTTGGAACTGGACGAACGATGCGCAAGACCTGTGGCGGACGCACCCGTAACTTCTGGCGACGGTTTCTTGCCGATCACACTTGAGTCCAATTTGTCCGATTCGCTCTGAATCCGGCGCTTTGCCGGCCTTGCTGCTCACAGCCGCTCATCCGGCTCTTGTTCGAATTGCCTCAAGGAAGAAACATTCATGACTGCCACAGCCTACGATTTACCCGACGCGCGCGGCCATTTCGGCCCGTATGGCGGCGTCTTCGTCGCCGAAACGCTGATTCCCGCGCTCGCCGAACTGCGGGACGCCTACGCGGCGGCCCGGTGCGATGCGCAATTCATCGACGAGTTCGACTACGAACTCAAGTATTACGTCGGCCGGCCCAGCCCGGTCTATCACGCCAGGCGCCTGTCCGACGAACTGGGCGGGGCGCGGATTTTCCTCAAGCGCGAGGATCTCAACCACACCGGCGCGCACAAGATAAACAACTGCATCGGCCAGGCCATGCTCGCCCGCCGCATGGGCAAGAAGCGTGTCATCGCCGAGACCGGCGCCGGCCAGCACGGCGTCGCCGCGGCGACCGTCGCCGCGCGCTACGGCATGGAGTGCGTGGTGTACATGGGTTCGGAGGACGTGAAAAGGCAGGCCGCCAACGTCGAGCGCATGAAGCTGCTCGGCGCCGCGGTGGCGCCGGTCGAGAGCGGTTCCCGGACGCTGAAGGACGCGCTCAACGAGGCGATGCGCGACTGGGTGACCAACGTGTCGACGACCTTCTACATCATCGGCACCGTCGCCGGCCCGCATCCGTATCCGACGCTGGTGCGCGATTTCCAGTCGGTGATCGGCCGCGAGTGCCTGGTCCAGATGCCCGAATTGTGCGGCCGCCAGCCGGACGCGGTGATCGCCTGCGTCGGCGGCGGCTCCAACGCCATAGGTATTTTCCACGCCTACATTCCGCGCGAAGAGGTGCGCCTGATCGGCGTCGAGGCGGCGGGCGAGGGCCTCGAGACCGGCCGCCACGCGGCGTCGCTGAGCGCCGGCCATCCCGGTGTGCTGCACGGCAACCGCACCTATCTCCTGCAGGACGCGAACGGGCAGATCATCGAGACGCATTCGATTTCCGCCGGCCTCGATTATCCCGGCGTCGGTCCCGAACACGCCTGGCTCAAGGATAGCGGGCGCGCCGAATACGTGACCGTCACCGACGCCGAAGCCTTGCGGGCCTTCCATGCCCTGTGCCGGCTCGAAGGCATCATTCCGGCGCTCGAATCGAGCCACGCCGTGGCGCATGCGCTGCGCATCGCGCCGTCGATGGCGAAAGACAAAATCCTGTTGGTCAACCTTTCCGGCCGTGGCGACAAGGACATGCACACCGTCGCCGAAAAGTCGGGCATCCCGTTCTGAGGAGCGCGCCATGTCCAAGATCCAGGCTACATTCGAGCGTCTGCAAGCGCAGGAGCGGCGCGCGCTGATTCCCTTCATCACCGCCGGCGATCCCGATCCGGAGTTGACCGTGCCGCTGATGCACGCGCTGGTCGAATCTGGCGCCGACATCATCGAGCTCGGCGTGCCGTTCTCCGATCCGATGGCCGACGGGCCGACCATCCAGCGCGCCTCCGAACGCGCGCTGGCCAAGGGGGTCAGCCTGCGCCGGGTGCTGGAAATGGTCGCCAACTTCCGCGCCGACAACAACGAAACGCCAGTCGTGCTCATGGGCTACGCCAATCCAATCGAGGCCGTGGGCGTCGACGTGTTCGCCGCGGCGGCGTTCGACGCCGGCGTCGATGGCGTGCTGGTGGTCGATTATCCGCCGGAAGAGAGCGCCGGTTTTGCCCAGGCCATGCGCGCCAACGCGCTCGACCCGATCTTCCTGCTCGCGCCGACCTCGACCAGGGAGCGCGTCGCCATGGTGGCCGAACTGGCCAGCGGCTACGTGTACTACGTTTCGCTCAAGGGCGTCACCGGCTCGGCGCAGCTCGACGTGGAGTCCGTGGCCCGGCGCATCCCGGAAATCCGCGCCGCGGTCGGCGTGCCGGTCGGCGTCGGTTTCGGCATCCGCGACGCACAGACGGCCGGCGCGATCGCGCGCGTCGCCGACGCCGTGGTCGTCGGCAGCCGCATCATCGAAGAGATCGAACAGTCGCCGGCGGGCGAGGTCTGCGCGAGAGTGAAACGGCTCGTCGCCGATCTGCGCCGGGGCATCGATTTCAGAGGACAGTAATCAGGGGACAGAGGACAGAAGACAGAAGACAGTAATATTTGCGGGCGCGAAGCGCCCGGTAACTGAACTGTCCTCTGTCCTCTGTCCTCTGTCTTCTGTCCTCTGTCCTCTGAACACCGGGCTTTCCGATCGTGCCGATAAAAACATGAGCGCCTCAAAAATAAATATTAAAGTTCGCGGCATTCGTGCCGATAAAACATGAGCACCTCGAAAATTCATGAAAATTCATACTCCGTGTTGTGTGAAATCAATGGCTTGTGAGCGCGATTTCGCAAATTTCCCGAGGTTTTCAAGGCGCCCGCACGACTATTTTAATTTTGCATTGCCGCGATGGCGGCAGAAAGGAAAAACGAAATGAGTGCAATCGCTTCTGTGGATTCTTCCCAGACGAGCCTGGGATTGCAGAACACACGGCCGGAAACGAAGGCGGTGGACGGCGCTTCCGAAAACGCGGCGGCCTCGGCGGGCAAGAAGGTGAATGTCGCCCTCGCCGCCAAACATCAACTGAACATCAGCATCCTGCAAGCTTCCGCGCAGGTTTCGATTTCCGCGGGAAATCAGCCGCAGGCGCTTTTGTTCCAGTCCGCGATAGACCATATCAACTCCCTGCTCGCGCCGGAGCTGGGGCCGGATGCGATCCAGAACGCGGCGGCCAGCCAGGACAATTCGGCGGAAGCCACGGCGGGGCGCATCCTGAGCCTTTCCACCGGTTTCTATGAAAGCTACGCCAGACAACATCCCGGCGAAGACCCCGAACAAGTCGCGCAAAACTTCGTCAACGTGATTCGCAAAGGCTTCGAGCAAGGCTATAACGAAGCAAAGAACATTCTGGAAGGGCTGGGAGTCTTCTCGGGCGAGGTGAAAAGCGGCGTGGAAAAGACTTTTGAACTGGTGCAAAAGGGCTACGACGACTTTCTCTCGAAAACCCTGGAAGGGCTGAAAACCTCGACCTGACGCAAGGCAAGGATCGCCGACGCATCGAGTCCAGGTGTCAGAGATCGGAAAGTAGCTTGGGTAAGCGAAGCGCAACCCGACGATCGTTCATCGAATCAAGCGGCGTTTTGCGCCGGACGGACGAATGTCGGGTTGCGCCGCTACGCGCGGCTTATCCAAGCTACGCTTGCTGGGAGCGCGGGGCACCTGCCCCGCAACAGCGCTATGACACGGCCGCCGCCGTTGCGGGGCGGAAGCCCCGCGCTCCCAGAGAAACCCGCAAACAGGTATCTCCGATACCACCCCGTCATTCCGGAACAGGCCGGAATCCATTCCCACAACCCCGTCATTCCGGCGAAAGCCGGAATCCATTCGTCAACTTCCGGCGGCG
>JAISQQ010000047.1 GCA_031274075.1 Accumulibacter sp. | reverse complement strand
CATATCAACCCTGTGGAACACCCTTACCCTACACGACGCTCTTCCGATCTCGCCGAGCCGGCGAACGGTTTTCGTAGGGCGGATGCAATCCGCCGGTCGTAAACCTCCGGCGCAACACGTCGCACGATTCAAGGCCGCCGAACAATAAAAGCGGCTGCGCCGGAGAGAACGACCGGCGGGAGGCGCTGCGCTTTCCCGCCCTACGAAATCCCGCTCTACAGGATTCGGAGAACCGGCGGGAAGTGCATCTTTCTGGGAGCGCGGGGCACCAGCCCCGCAACAACTGTGGCGGCGTCATTCCCGGTCATTGCGGGGCAGAAGCCCCGCGCTCCCAGGGGTTCCCCTCGTCACGCGCCGTGCCGATTCGATACGGCGAAATCCGTGCCCAGCGTCCGCGTTGGGAAACGGGCAGGCTCTCGCTGGCGCTCGAATAGGGAAGCCGAAGGGCCTGTTCGCGCCGGATTTCGGGCGGCTGACTTGGCGAACGTTCTCGGCTAAAATAGCCGTTTATCGCGAGAGTGGCGGAATTGGTAGACGCACTGGATTTAGGTTCCAGCGCCGCAAGGCGTGGGGGTTCGACTCCCTTCTCTCGCACGCAGCAAGCCGTGCCTGGGCAGACTTTCCTTGCTTTTTTCCGCCCGATTTTCAGAGACTTCTAGGGATAATTCTAAATGGAAAACAACGCCACGACTCCCGTCGTCGAAGCCGCGCCGCAGCCTGGCGTCCTCGAACGCAGCCTGGATCTGTCGGTGCTCGTCGCCGAGCTCGACAAGGACGTCGACCAACGCCTGCGGCGGATGGGCAAGAATCTCAAGATGCCGGGCTTTCGTCCGGGCAAGGTGCCGTTCAATATCGTCAAGCAGCAGTTCGGGCAGGAAGCCTATGTCGACGCCTTGAACGCGGCCTTGGAAAAATCCTTTAGCGAAGCCGTCAAGGCGGCAGAGATGCGCGTCGCGGGGAGTCCCAGGATCGAGCCGAAAAAGACCGAGGACGAGACGCGGCTCGAGTTTACGGCGCTGTTCGAGGTGTATCCGGAGATCGAGGTCGCCGGCCTCGATGGGGTCGAGATCGAGCGTCCGACCCTCGAAATCGGCGCGTCCGAACTGGAGAGCACGCTGGACGTGCTGCGCCGGCAGCGCGTCCGCTACCAGCCGGTCGACCGCGCGGCGACCAAGGGCGACCGCGTGACCATCGATTTCCTCGGCAAGAAGGACGACGAGCCGTTCCCGGGCGGCGAAGCCAGGGATTATCCGCTGGTGCTCGGCGAAGGCGCGATGCTGGCGGATTTCGAGAACGCGGTGACGGGGCTCAAGGCGGGCGAAGCGAAGACTTTCGAGCAGACTTTCCCGGCCGGCTACCACGCCAAGGATCTCGCTGGACAAACGGCCCGCTTCGAGGTCACGGTCAAGCAGGTGAGCGAGGCGATCCTGCCGGAGATCGACGCCGACTTCGCCAGGGCGCTGGGCATCGCCGACGGCGACGTCGACAAGATGCGCGCCGAAATCGAGGCCAACCTGAAACGCGAGGTGAAGAACCGCCTGAAGAGCCGCGTCAAGAACCAGGTCATGGACGCCCTGCTCAAGACCAATCCGGTCGAGGCGCCGAAGGCGCTCGTCGAGGCGGAGATCGATCATCTGATGAACAACGCCCGCCAGGACATGGAGCAGCGCAGCGGCCGGAAACTGAAGGACTTCCCGGTGAAGCGCGAGTGGTTTGCCGAGCAGGCCCGGCGCCGCGTCAGCCTCGGGCTGCTGCTCTCCGAGATCGTCAAGCTCAACGAACTGCGCGCCCGGCCCGAACAGATCAAGCTGGTCGTCGAGGAGATCGCGCAAAGCTACGAGCATCCGGAAGAAATCGTCCGCTGGTATTATGCCCAGCCGCAGCGCCTCGCCGAGATCGAAGGCGTGGTCATTGAGGATAATGTCGTGGAATGGGCCTTGTCGGGCGCCAGGGTGGTCGACAAGGCCGTCGCTTTCGACGAGTTGATGGGCCAGCGCGGCTGAGCGGCGGCGTGCGGAGAAGGAGGAAAGGCATGAGTTTCGAGCGCATGGCGATGGAAGATCGCTGGGATCCGCAGGGTTTGGGCATGGTGCCGATGGTCATCGAGCAGAGTGGCCGTGGCGAACGCGCCTACGACATCTATTCCCGCCTCTTGAAGGAGCGCGTGATTTTCCTCGTCGGGCCGGTCAACGACGCGACGGCCAACCTGGTCGTGGCGCAACTGCTGTTCCTCGAAGCCGAGAATCCCGACAAGGAAATCCATTTCTACATCAATTCGCCGGGCGGGTCGGTGTCGGCCGGGATGTCGATCTACGACACCATGCAGTTCGTCAAGCCGGACGTTTCGACCCTGTGCCTGGGACAGGCGTGTTCGATGGGCGCCTTCCTGCTCTGCGCCGGCGCCCAGGGCAAGCGTTTCGCGCTGCCCAATTCGCGCGTCATGATCCACCAGCCGATGGGCGGCTTCCAGGGCCAGGCGTCCGACGTCGCCATTCACGCCAAGGAGATCCTTTCCCTGCGCGCCAAGCTCAACGAGATCATGGCGCGCCACACCGGGCAGCCGGTCGAGCGGATCGAGCGCGACACCGATCGCGACAACTTCCTGTCGGCGGAAGAAGCGGCGGATTACGGACTGATCGACAAGGTCCTGCGCAACCGCGACGCGGGTTGAGCGCCGGCCAGGCGAACAGCGGATCGAACCAAGGAGCGAGGTAGGCCGAGATGGCGGAAAAGAAAAGTGGCGGCGAGAAGCTGCTGTACTGTTCGTTTTGCGGCAAGAGCCAGCATGAAGTCAAGAAGCTGATCGCCGGGCCGTCGGTGTTCATCTGCGACGAGTGCATCGAGCTGTGCAACGACATCGTTCGCGACGAGTTGTCCGCGGAGCAGGACGGCAAGGCCGCCCGGAACGATTTGCCCAGCCCGCGCGAGATCTCGGCGCTGCTCGACCAGTACGTGATCGGGCAGGAGCAGGCCAAGCGCATCCTGGCCGTCGCCGTGTACAACCACTACAAGCGCCTGCGCTACCGCTTCAAGGCGAACGACGACGTCGAGCTGGCGAAGAGCAACATCCTGCTCATCGGACCGACCGGTTCGGGCAAGACGCTGCTCGCGCAGACGCTGGCGCGCATGCTCAACGTGCCTTTCGTGATGGCCGACGCGACCACCCTGACCGAGGCCGGCTACGTCGGCGAGGACGTCGAGAACATCATCCAGAAGCTCCTGCAGAAGTGCGAATACGACATCGAGAAGGCGCAGCAAGGCATCGTCTATATCGACGAGATCGACAAGATTTCGCGCAAGTCGGACAACCCGTCGATCACCCGCGACGTGTCGGGCGAAGGCGTGCAGCAGGCGCTGCTCAAGCTGATCGAGGGCACCGTGGCGAGCGTGCCGCCGCAGGGCGGGCGCAAGCATCCGAACCAGGACTTCGCGCAGGTCGATACGACCAATATCCTGTTCATCTGCGGCGGCGCCTTCGACGGCCTGGAGAAAGTCATCCGCGGACGTTCGGAAAAGGGCGGCATGGGCTTCGGCGCCGAGGTGAAGAGCAAGGACGACAAGAAGGCGATCGGCGAGGTGCTGCGCGCCGTCGAGCCGGAGGACCTCATCAAGTTCGGCCTGATTCCCGAACTGATCGGCCGCCTGCCGGTGATCGCCACGCTCGAGGAGTTGTCCGTCGAGGCGCTGGTGCAGATTCTGGTCGAGCCGAAGAACGCGCTGGTCAAGCAGTACCAGAAACTGTTTTCGATGGAAAACGTCGAGCTCGAAATCCGCCCCGCGGCGATGACCGCGATCGCCAGGCGCGCGCTGGAGCGCAAGACGGGCGCGCGCGGCCTGCGCTCGATCATCGAGTCGGCGCTGCTCGATACGATGTACGAGCTTCCCGGAATGGAGAATGTCAGCAAGGTGGTCATCGATGAGAATATGATCATGAGCAGCGCCCGGCCGATCCTGATCTACGCCGATCAGCCGAAGGTTTCCGGCTCCAACTGAAATCCCGCCGCGTCCCGCGGCTTGAAAACCGTTTTTGCGTCCCCATGTGATGGGGACGTTTCTACCCGAAAGCCCGAGCATGACCGCAAAACTTTCCCTTGCCGACGAGATGGTCAACCTGCCGCTGCTGCCGCTGCGCGACGTGGTGGTTTTTCCGCACATGGTGATTCCCTTGTTCGTCGGGCGGCCCAAATCGATCAAAGCGCTCGAGACGGCCATGGCGTCCGGCAAGGGCATCTTGCTGGTGGCGCAGAAATCGGCGGTCAAGGATGAACCCCAGACCGAGGATCTCTACGGCATCGGCTGCGCGGCCAACATCCTGCAGATGCTCAAGCTGCCCGACGGCACCGTCAAGGTGCTGGTCGAAGGAACCTGCCGCGCGCGCATCGACGCCGTCGAGGCGCGCGACGGCATGTTCGTCGCCCGCGCCACGCCGACCGCCGGCGAGGACGGCATAAACCACGAAGTCGAGGCGCTGCGCCGGGCGGTGATCGCCCAGTTCGACCAGTACATCAAGCTGAACAAGAAGATTCCGCCGGAAATACTCACCTCGATCGCCGGCATCGAACAGGCCGGCCGGCTGGCCGACACCATCGCCGCGCACCTGCCGCTCAAGCTCGAACAGAAGCAGGAGGTGCTGGAGATGTTCGACGTGCGCGCGCGCATCGAGCGCCTGCTGTCGCAACTGGAAACCGAGATCGACATCCTGCAGGTCGAAAAGCGCATTCGCGGCCGCGTCAAGCGCCAGATGGAGAAGACCCAGCGCGAGTATTACCTGAACGAGCAGGTCAAGGCGATCCAGAAGGAGCTGGGCGACGGCGAGGACGGCGCCGATTTCGAGGATCTGGAGAAGAAGGCCAAGGAAGCCGGCATGAGCAAGGAAGGCATGGCCAAGGTCCAGTCCGAGTTGAAGAAGCTCCGGCTGATGTCGCCGATGTCCGCCGAGGCCACCGTCGTGCGCAACTTCATCGAAACGCTGATCGGCCTGCCGTGGCGCAAGAAGACGCGCATCAGCCGCGATCTGGCGACGGCCGAAAAGGTGCTCGACAAGGATCACTGGGGGCTGGAAAAAGTCAAGGAGCGGATCATCGAGTATCTGGCCGTGCAGCAGCGCGTCGACCGCCTGAAGGCGCCGATCCTGTGCCTGGTCGGGCCTCCCGGGGTCGGCAAGACCTCGCTCGGCCAGTCGATCGCCACCGCGACCGGGCGCAAGTTCGTGCGCATGAGCCTGGGCGGCGTGCGCGACGAAGCCGAGATTCGCGGCCATCGCCGTACTTATATCGGTTCGATGCCGGGCAAGATCCTGCAAAACATGACCAAGGTGGGCGTGAAGAATCCGCTCTTCCTGCTCGACGAAGTCGACAAGATGGGCCAGGATTTCCGCGGCGACCCAAGCTCGGCCCTGCTCGAAGTGCTCGATCCGGAACAGAATTCGACCTTCGCCGACCACTACGTCGAGGTCGAATATGACCTGTCGGAAGTGATGTTCGTGGCCACCGCCAACACCATGAACATCCCGCCGCCCCTGCTCGACCGCATGGAAGTGATCCGCCTGTCCGGCTACACCGAGGACGAGAAGATCAACATCGCCAGCCGCTATCTGCTGCCCAAGCAGATGAAGGCTTCCGGCCTCAAGAAAGCCGAGCTGACGGTCGCCGAGAGCGCGCTGCGCGACATCGTCCGCTACTACACGCGGGAAGCCGGCGTGCGCGGCGTCGAGCGCGAGATTTCCAAGATTTGCCGCAAGGTGGTCAAGACGCTGCTGCTCAGGAAGAAACAGAAACGGATGGCGGTGTCGTCGCGCAATCTCGACAAATTCCTCGGCGTGCGCCGCTACAACTTCGGCGTCGCCGAGCGCGAGAACCAGATCGGGCAAGTGACCGGGCTGGCCTGGACCGAGGTCGGCGGCGAACTGTTGACCATCGAGTCGGTCGTGCTGCCCGGCAAGGGCAAGACGATCACCACCGGCAAGCTCGGCGAGGTGATGCAGGAATCGGTGCAGGCCGCGCTGTCCGTGGTGCGCAAGCGTTCCCGTTCGCTGGGCATCACCGACGACTTCTACCAGAAGAACGACATCCACATCCACCTGCCGGAAGGCGCGATTCCGAAGGACGGCCCGTCGGCGGGCATCGGCCTTTGCACGGCGATGGTCTCGATGCTGACCGGCATCCCGGTGCGCTGCGACGTGGCGATGACCGGCGAGATCACCCTGCGCGGCGAAGTGCTGCCGATCGGCGGATTGAAGGAAAAGCTGCTGGCGGCCGTGCGCGGCGGCCTGCAGCGCGTGCTGATCCCCGAGGAGAACGTGCGCGACCTGGCCGAAATTCCCGACAACATCAAGAACAAGCTGGAAATCATCCCGGTGAAGTGGATCGACAAGGTGCTCGAACTGGCGCTGGAGCGCCTGCCGCAACCCTTGCCGGAAGAAAGCGCGCCGCCGGCGGTGAGCGCGCCGCCCGAGAATCCGGCCACGCAATCCACACAATCCATCGTCACCCACTGAGCATTGAGATCGAGCGTGGAATACGCGAGCTGAAAAGCCAATTCCACTTCCCGCCCGCCTTGTGGCGGGCGGAGCCTGCGGGCCGGATTTCCGTATTTCAAGCCAAAGAACAGGAAAGCATATGAACAAGTCCGAATTGATCGACGAGATCGCCGTCTCCGCCGATATTTCCAAGGCCGCCGCCGGGCGCGCGCTGGACGCCCTGGTGGCGGCGGTAAAGACCGCCTTGAAAAAACGGGATTCGGTTTCCCTCGCCGGCTTTGGCACCTTCCACGCAAGTGCCCGTCCCGCGCGTACCGGACGCCATCCGCGCACCAAGGAGATAATCGAGATCAAGGAGGCCTGGGCGCCGAAGTTCCGGGCTGGCAAAGGCTTCAAGGATGCTGTAAACTAGCCCGCTCGCGTTTTGGCGCATGCGGGTGCTTAGCTCAGTTGGTAGAGCGCTAGCCTTACAAGCTGGATGTCGGCGGTTCGAACCCGTCAGCACCCACGCCTACGGAACAAATCGTTGGAATTCGTTCGCACGCTTTGTACACTTTGTACGCGCCGTGAAATTGGAGTGGTAGTTCAGTTGGTTAGAATACCGGCCTGTCACGCCGGGGGTCGCGGGTTCGAGTCCCGTCCACTCCGCCAGCTTTCATTGTAACTTTTTGTATTTATTGCGTTTTTTTGGCTTTTGACCCTTGTTTGTAGCGCATAAGGTATAGCCTCCGGATTAGTCCACAGTTTGAGAGGAAGACGGCGATCATGCCGATCCTTCCCGTTGGGTCGTCCTTTCCATGATGGCTTTCGGAAACGGCGGAGCTTAATCGATCGCGTCGAGCAATCACAGTCGTAGACCGACAGACCAAGGCCATCGCATGAATGTCATTGTGCTTGAAATGACAAGGTTTGGTAGGGCGGATGCAATCCGCCGGTACTAAGCTCCGGCGCGAAGCGCCGCATTTTTTCAAGATTGGCGCAGGCTTCGCATGCGGCAAAGGTACGACTGGGATAAAAGAAAACTCAACGACAAAGCGTCGGCGATCATCTGGGAAGGTACAGGTGTTGATGAAAGCCAGAAACCTGCATTCGATCGGGTTACAAGAGGTATCGGTGGAACCGGTTTCCCGGAACGGTGGCTCTTCTATAAAAATATTGTTGAAAAAGTTCTGGGCGGCGGCAATCCCTACGAAGAACTGCGCGAGGCAATGGTCAAGCTTGGGATAAAAACCAACAGTGGCAAGGGTTATGAACAGCACTTTGGGATCACATTGCAATCCCGTGCGCCCGAGCCTATTCAGGGCGGCCCCGCGCATCTGCTGGTGGATATTTCCAACGAAATCCTGGCCGCAAGCTCGGCGTCGGATTTGACGCCCGCCGAGGAAGAACAGCTTTTCGCAGAAGCACGTTCTTTGCTCGCTCAACAAACCCAAACATCGAAAGAGAGTGAAATCATGTGGATTCCCAGTTTACGCTCGATTTCCGAACTCACATTTGGAATAGCGATCTCTGTAGTAGCCGCGCAACCAGTAGAGGCTGCGGGTTATGCGATAGGCGAATGCCGTGTTGTAAATGACACAG
>JAISQQ010000045.1 GCA_031274075.1 Accumulibacter sp. | reverse complement strand
TACCAGCATTCGGCGACCTTGTCCTTCGGCTGCATCTTCTGGAACCGCACCCAGATGTCGGTCTGGATGTATTCGACCAGATGACCGAGGTGAATGGCGCCGTTGGCGTAGGGCAAGGCAGAGGTGACGAGGATTTTTCGGGGCATGGAGGGCGATCCTGGGTGGCGTGCCGGGGTTACGTTCGTTTCCGGCGCGGCGGCGCGGAGAAACCGGTATTCTAGCAAAGCGGAGGACGGATGACAGGGGACAGTCCAATCCAGGGTCATCGCACCATGTGGCGTCGTTGGCATCGTGATGATTTCCCCAGGGCGCGGGTTTCCGGCCCGCCTGGGCGTTGGCGCAAAACCGTTGGTGCCCCCGTAGGGCGGGAAAGCGCAGCGCCTCCCGCCGGTCGTTCTCTCCGGCGGCGCAGCCGCCGCTTATCGTATTCAACGGCCCTTGAATCATGCGGCGCGTTGCGCCGTGAAAGGAACCGGCGGAAGACGGCCTTCGGCCTTTTCCGCCCTACGCCTGCCATGCCGGACACTACTATAACGACAAAGCCGCCGCACGAAAGCCATCGTTTCGCACTCCGTCCCCTCCCCTGGCTACTTTGATACAACCAATCCCAGCTACATTCCACCTTGAACGATGCCAGCCCGATGCCGTTCGAGAAACTCTGGCAAAAGCGGCAGCAGGCTCAAGCCAGAACATGGACCCCGTCATGGGATGCGAAAGTCGGGGGCAAGATCATGCCGAAATGCCCGGCCATCGCTTCCGGTGTCCCATACTCCGCCTTGTCCTCATAAAGCTTGTAGTCCCGCCGCATCGAAAGGGACGCAAGCACAAATTGGATTCACTTGTCCTTGACCAGCTTGCTTTCCCGGCCATCGATCGGCGCGCAGCTGATGTCGAACTGAATGAGCGTGCTGGGATTGGCGATACCGAAGCACCAGCGGTCGTTCGCACTTGCCGGGGTGGTTTCCGCCGGGAACAGTTCGACGATCGCGCCCGTGGCTTTCCATGTTCCGGTCTGCGTTGGCACTGGAAATGCCTTGTCTTTCAAATAATTCATGTCCAGGGTAAACGATCCGTTCGGACGCAGCGCCAGTGTCGTTTCGATGCCGGCGCAATCGGCGCAGGGCAGCGTGCCGCGATAGATACCGGCAATTGCCGTGCCGACGGGGGAATTCGTGGCCGGCGCGTTGGCAGCGTTGGGCGTGTAGCAGGCGGACAAACCCACGACAAATAGAATGAGAGGGAAAAGCTTTTTGTTCATGCGGGCTGCTCCGACAGGTGATCATGAAAGTCCGGAAATATTACAAGGCCGCGGTGAATGGGGCTTCGGCCAAAAAGTAAACGTTTGTAAATTCATCGCGCCCTGCCGGAAGCGGAAACACGGCGGCATCCTGCCCGCGAATGGCGAGGCTTGCGCTCGACCCGCGGGCATCGACAGAACTGCCGGCATCCTTCGCGTCCGGCGACGAGTGGCATGGAGCGCTCAAAACACGATTTCGGTCAGCACCGGCAAATGATCGGAACCCAGGTCCGGCCCGATCCGGCGTTGCGTCACGGTAATGCCTGGGGAGATCAGCATCATGTCCATCGGGATGCCCAGCAGCCCGGAATGACGGGCGGCAAAGGCGGGCCAGGTGCCCACCGCGCCTTGTCCGCGCTGGGCGTCCGACAGGCCGGTTCGCGTCATGAAGTCACGCAGATGCGGCGACCAGACGGTGGAATTGAAATCGCCGAAGACCAGCGTGGCCCGCTCCGCTTCGCGTTCCTCGCCGAGCCGGGTCGCCAGCGTGGTCATGAAGTGATTGCGCCAGCGCGCCAGATCGTCGTCGATGGGCGGCGGCGGATGAATGCCGATTAGCCGCAGCGTGCCGCCGCGGGTGACGATGTCGGCTTGCAAGGCCGGAAAGGCAGGGGTGTCGTCGTCCAGCACGCGCGGATCGTGCAGGGGATGGCGGCTCATCAGGGCGATGCCGAACGGGGAACCGTCGATTTGCGAGAGGCGATAGGGAAATTCGGCGGCCAGGGCCTTTGTGCTTTCTTCGAGATCGGGCGCGGCTTCCAGCACCAGTATGACGTCGACTTCTTCGTGGTGTCCGGTCAGCCAGCGCGCCAGGCCTTCGGTCTGGAGGGCGGCGTTGAATTGCAGCAGCCTGAGCCGCGTGGCTTGCGCCGTTGCGGGCGCGGCGTTTACCGGCAGCCAGAACGAGGCTATGGCGCAGCCAAGCAGCGCCAGCAGGGCCAACGCCGCCCAGCGCCAGTTTCCGCGCCGATCCAGGAACAGCAGCGCGGTCAGGGGAACGAGCGCGAGGACGTATTGCAAGAAGAAATGCGCGAAAAGTTCCGCAATCCGGTGCCAGCTTCCCGTCCAGCCCGCAAGGGCGAACAGGGCCGTGAATATGACGCCGTCGCGGGCATGGCCGGATACCCGCCGGAGGGTCGGGATTTGTCGCTTGTCTTTCAAGCCTGGCTCGACACGGCACGATGATTGAACAGGCGATCACGCAAACGCCTCGGCTTTGAAACGCCAGCCGATGTCTTTGCTCGTGAAATCATCAATTTACAATACAATCTCATATTCCAAGGCTGAAAACGCCCCTCGATTCTAGCGGGTTCAAGGGCGCGCCGATGCTTTTTGGGGCGAAATATCCGGGTTAGACTTGAGCCTTCCGTTCCAGCTTGCACGCCATGCAACTCGATCTTTTTGTCCACAGCCGTCCCGTCGTGCTGCGCAATGACCTGGTCCAGGCTTTGTGGGAGCGTCGCCCGGTCATGGGCCGCAAGGCTCACGCGAAGCTCGCTGGCGAATGTCCCCAGGACGCGCTGCTGGCCCCGGCGTCGCGCCTGCTCGACGCGCTGGAAACGACCCCCGGGCCGTTTGCCGCGCATCTGGACGCGCAACGCGCCGCCGCGCATGCCGAATCCGTGCTTGCCGGCGA
>JAISQQ010000335.1 GCA_031274075.1 Accumulibacter sp. | reverse complement strand
TTCCTTTCAGGTAGAACCCAAAAGATGCCTTACGACACCGTCGATACCCAGGTGACGCCCATCGGCAGGCTGGAAATCCTTTCCCGCGTCGAGGTCGCCAGATTGCTCGATCTGGGCCGCGACAGCCTGCATCGGATTTTTCACGATTGCGCGCTGGCCGTGCTCAATTGCGGCAACGAACTCGACGACGGCAAGGAATTGCTCGAACGCTATCCCGCGTTCGAGATCCGGCCGTTTTGCCGCGAACACGGCGTCGAGCTGGATATCCGGGGCGCGCCGGCGAGCGCGTTCGTCGACGGAAAAATGATCGCCGGCATCCGCGAACATCTGTTCGCCGTGTTGCGCGACGTGGTCTATGCCGGCGACGAGATTCGCGATAACCGGAAGTACGACCCGTCGACGTCCGAGGGGCTGACCGACATCGTCTTCCACATCCTGCGCAACGCCGGCATTCTCAAGCCGGTGAGCGAGCCCAGGCTGGTGGTCTGCTGGGGCGGCCATTCGATTTCGCGGGAGGAATACGACTACACCAAGCTGGTCGGCTACCAGCTCGGCCTGCGCGGCCTGGACATCTGCACCGGCTGCGGCCCCGGCGCGATGAAGGGGCCGATGAAGGGCGCCGCCGTCGGGCACGCCAAGCAGCGCATCGGCGGGCGATACCTCGGCTTCTCCGAACCCGGCATCATCGCCGCCGAATCGCCGAACCCGATCGTCAATGCCCTGGTCATTTTCCCGGACATCGAGAAACGCCTCGAAGCCTTCGTTCGCGTCGGCCACGGCATCGTGGTCTTTCCCGGAGGCGCGGGCACCGCGGAGGAGATTCTTTATCTTCTTGGCATCCTGCTGCATCCGGGAAACGCCGAACTGCCGTTTCCCCTGATCCTCAGCGGCCCGGAAAGCGCGGAAGACTATTTCAGGCGGATCGACCGCTTCGTCGGCCAGACGCTCGGCGCCGAGGCCCGCCGCCGCTACTCGATCGTCATCGGCGACCCGGAGCGCGTCGCGCGGGAAATGAAGTCCGGCCTGGAGCGCGTGCGCGACTTCAGGGAAAGCCGGCGCGACGCCTTCAATTTCAACTGGCTGCTGCGCGTCGACCACGAATTCCAGCAGCGCTTCGTGCCGACGCACGAAAACATGCGTTCGCTGGATTTGCGCAGGGAACAGGCCGGCCATCTCCTGGCCGCCCGCCTGCGCCGCGCGTTTTCGGGAATCGTCGCCGGCAACGTGAAGGCCGACGGCATCCGCGAAATCGAGCGCCACGGGCCGTTTGAAATCCGTGGCGATCCGTCGGTCATGGGGCCGATGGACGCGCTGCTGGCGTCCTTCGTCGAGCAAAAGCGCATGAAGCTGCCGCGCAAGGACTACGCCCCGTGCTACCGGGTGGTCGGCGGCAGCGCCGCCGCTTGAGCGGGTTTGCCGCGCGCTCCCGCGTCGAAGGCGGTTTGTCTTCCTGGACGCGCAAAAAAAAAAGGCGTCTCCCGCTGGTAGGGCGGGAGACGCCTGAGCCAGAATCAGGCTCAAACGGGTAATTCCTATCTCCAATACAAAAAATGCGTTAGCGCTTTCGCTTTTCACCTTTCACCCTGGATTTCCTCCCGGGTCTCCGTGTCGAGTCGAGAACAGGCCGTACCGGATCAACGTCCCGTGAGCCGCTCGAGTTCGTCCGGATAGCGGCCGCCCTGCACGGCGATCGTCGCGGCGGCGTCGATTTCGCGCAAGTCCTCCTGATCGAGTTCGACCGCGGCGGCGCCGATATTTTCGTCGAGGCGCGCCAGTTGGGTCGTGCCGGGGATCGGCACGATCCAGGGCTTTTGCGCCAGCAGCCAAGCCAGCGCGATCCGCGCCGGCGTCGCCTGTTTGCGCGCGGCAAGCCGGCCGATCGAGGCGGCCAGCGCCTGGTTGGCTTTCAAGGCCTCCGGCGTGAAGCGCGGCAGACCCGAACGGATGTCGTCGCCGCCGAATTTCGCGTTCGCGTCGATCTTGCCCGTCAGGAAACCCCGGCCCAGGGGGCTGAACGGAACGAGGCCGATGCCCAATTCCTCGAGCGTCGGCAGGACGCTTTCTTCCACGCGCCGCCACCACAGGGAATACTCGCTCTGCAAGGCGGTCACGGGCTGGACGGCATGCGCGCGCCGGATCGTCCCGACGCCGGCCTCGGACAGTCCGAAGTGCCTGACCTTGCCTTCCTCGATCAATTGTTTCACCGCGCCGGCCACGTCCTCGATCGGCACCTCCGGATCGACGCGATGCTGATAGAACAGATCGATGACCTCGGTGCGCAGGCGCTTGAGCGAAGCTTCCGCGACGGCCCGGATATGCTCGGGGCGGCTGTTGAGCGCGGGCGAACCATTATCCGTCTTGCGGGAATGGCTGCCCGCGTCGATATCGAAGCCGAACTTGGTGGCGATCACCACCTGATCGCGCACCGGGGCAAGCGCCTCACCGAGGAGTTCCTCGTTGGTAAACGGGCCATAGCCCTCCGCCGTGTCGAAGAAACTCACGCCGCGTTCCACCGCCGCCCGCAGCAGGGAAACCATCTCCCGCCGGTCCCTCGGCGGCCCGTAGGAAGTGCTCATGCCCATGCAGCCAAGCCCGATGGCCGAGACTTCCAGGGTACTGCGGCCAAGCCTGCGTTTTTGCATTTTCCGTTTCTCCTTTGAACGTGGTGAAAGTCCATCCGGCGGCAGATGTACGGCGCATCGCGCCTAATCTACCCGCAACCAGGCCGGCTTGAAAGTGGAACGGACGGATTCCCGCTACAATGCGGCTTGCCTTCACCGAGTCCGCCGTGTCCGTTGCTTGGAGCGTTTCACATTTTAGTACGGACAGCCCTGTTTCTGCCTCGTCATTCCTTTGATCGCCGGAATCCAGGGATTTTGAGGAACGAACCGGGTCCCGGCGATCAAAGGGACGACGTGCCGATGCCTGTGCCAATATCCATACGATGAAACAGGTTAACACTTGACCCGAAAATGCGCTGAACCAGGTTTTATGATGTTTCACACCTCCAGCAAGCCGGACCAAGGCACGGAAGGGCCTACGCCCCCCGCGCGCGGGATTGTCCCCATGAAAGGGAATATCTCCAACCGGAGCCGGTTTTCGATGAAGCGTATCGTCTTCTGCTATTTCGCGGTGCTCTGCCTCTCTTTTGGCATCAACTTCGCCAACGCCTCGCTGTCGGGCGAAGGCATCGGCAGGCTTCCCTGGCACGCGGCCGCGCGCCATTCCGCCGGCATCGCCCCGACTCCCGCGCAAGCGGCCGGCCAGGCCATCGTCCAGGTTTACGCGGCGCCCACCTATGGCTGGCGCGGCCTGGTCGCGCAACATCCCTGGATCATTCTCAAGCGCGCCGGCGAGAAGACCTTCACCCGCTACGACGTGATCGGATGGCGCCGCGGCAATCACGTCCAGCGCAACTACGCGCTACCCGACGGCTTCTGGTACGGGAAACGCCCCCGGCTCCTCGTGGATCACCGCGGCGACGGGGTGGAGGCCATGATCACCCGCATCGAGGCGGCGATCGAAAGCTACCCCTTCGCGGACCGCTACCGCGCGTATCCGGGGCCGAACAGCAATACCTTTCTCGCCCATATCGGGCGCGAAGTCCCGGAACTCAAACTCGACCTGCCCGCTAACGCCATCGGCAAGGATTACCGCCCGATCGGCGATCCGCTCGGGCTTTCGCCGTCGGGCAGCGGCGTGCAGTTGTCGATTCTCGGCCTGCTGGGGGCGAGCGTCGGCCTCCAGGAAGGCGTGGAGATCAACATCCTGGGCCTGAACATCGGACTCGACCTGAACAGCCCCGGCCTCCGCCTGCCGTTCGTCGGAAGGATCGGCCTGGACGACACCTCGGTTTCGCGTCCGCCCGCCGTCGA
>JAISQQ010000469.1 GCA_031274075.1 Accumulibacter sp. | reverse complement strand
CTGGCGCATGAAGGCTTCGCCGACGAGGAAGGCGTTGACGCCGTTGCGGCGCATCAGGGCGACGTCGGCGGCGGTGAGGATGCCGCTTTCGCTGACCACGGTCCGCCCGGAGGGAACCTGCGGCAGCAGGCCGAGCGTGGTTTGCAGGGATACCTTGAAGCTGCGCAGGTCGCGGTTGTTGATGCCGAGTAGCGGCGTCGCCAGTTGCAGGGCCTGGTCGAGTTCGTTCCGGTCATGGACTTCGACGAGCACCGCCATGCCCAGTCCCTGGGCGATGGCTTCGAGATCCCGCATGCGCGCCGGATCGAGCGCGGCGGCGATCAGCAGGATGGCGTCGGCGCCCAGGGCGCGGGCTTCGTAGACCTGATACGGGTCGACCAGGAAGTCCTTGCGCAGCACCGGCAGTGCGCAGGCGGCGCGCGCGTCGCGCAGGAAGGCGGGCGCGCCCTGGAAGAACTGGCGGTCGGTGAGTACGGACAGGCAGGCCGCGCCGTGCGCCGCGTAATCGGCGGCGATTCCGGCGGGCTGGAAATCGGCGCGGATCACGCCTTTCGACGGACTGGCTTTCTTGATCTCGGCGATCACCGCGGCTTTCCCGGCGGCGATCCGGCTTTGGATGGCGCCCAGGAAATCGCGCGGCGCGGGCTGCGCCTCGGCTTGCCCGCGCACGGTGGCCAGCGGTGTTTCCGCCCGCGCCTCGGCGATCTCTTCCCGCTTGACGGCGAGAATCCGCCGCAGGATGTCCGGCGGACCGCTGGCCGCGCTCATGCCGCGCACTCTTGCGTGAAACGCAGGAACTCGTCGAATTTGGCGCGCGCCGCGCCGCTGGCGAGGGTTTCGCGCGCCAGCGCGATGCCGGCGCCGATGGATTCGACCCGATTGGCGGCGTAGAGCGCCGTGCCCGCGTTGAAGACGACGATTTCAAGCGGCGTTCCGGCGGTATTGTCGAGCACCGAGAGCACCATTTGCTTCGATTCCGCCGCGTCGTCGACGTGCAGGGAGCGGTTGGAAGCCATGCGCAGACCGAAATCCTCGGGGTGGATTTCGTATTCGCCGACCTTGCCGTTCTTCAGTTCGCCGACCATCGTCGCCGCGCCGAGCGACACTTCGTCCATGCCGTCCTTGCCGTAGACCACCATCACGTGACCGCCGCCGAGCCGTTCCATGACGCGCACGAGAATGCCGACGAGATCGGGATGAAAGACGCCGATCAGCGAATTCGGCGCGCCGGCCGGATTGGTCAGCGGGCCGAGGATGTTGAACAGGGTGCGCACGCCCATCTCGCGCCGCACGGGAGCTACGTTTTTCATCGCCGCGTGGTGGTTCGGGGCGAACATGAAGCCGATGCCGGTCGCCGCCAGGCAGGCTTCGATCTGCCGCGGCGCGAGGCTGATGTTGACGCCCAACGCCTCCAGCACGTCGGCGCTGCCGGATTTGGAGGACACGCCGCGTCCACCGTGCTTGGCGACCTTGGCGCCCGCCGCCGCGACGACGAACATCGAGGTCGTCGAGATGTTGAAGGTGCCCGATCCGTCGCCGCCAGTGCCCACGATGTCGACGAAATTGGCCTTGTCGGCCACCTCGATGCGCGTGGACATCTCGCGCATCACCTGCGCCGCGGCGGTGATTTCGCCGATGGTCTCCTTCTTGACCCGCAGGCCGGTGGTGATGGCCGAGGTCATCAGCGGCGAAATCTCGCCGCGCATGATCTGGCGCATCAGGTCGAGCATTTCGTCGTAGAAGATTTCGCGGTGTTCGATGGTGCGTTGCAGCGCTTCTTGTGGAGTAATCATGGTTTTTTACCTCGTGAGAAAATTCTTCAACATGTCGTGACCGTGCTCGGTCAGGATCGATTCGGGATGGAACTGCACGCCTTCCACGGCGAGCGTCTTGTGGCGCACGCCCATGATCTCGCTGTCGTCGGTCCAGGCGGTGACTTCCAGGCAGCCGGGCAGCGTCTCGCGCTCGATCGCCAGCGAGTGATAGCGCGTGCAGCTCACCGGATCCGGCAGTCCGCGGAAAACCCCGGCGCCGAGGTGACGCACCGGCGAAACCTTGCCGTGCATCAGCCGCCGGGCATGCACGACGCGGCCGCCGAACGCCTCGCCGATCGCCTGATGGCCCAGGCACACGCCAAGCAAGGGAATCCGGCCGGCGAACTCGCGGATCGCCGCCAGCGAAATGCCGGCCTGCGCCGGCGTGCAAGGGCCGGGAGAGACGACCAGGAAAGTCGGCGCAAGGCGGGCGATTTCCGCCACGGTGATGGCGTCGTTGCGGAACACCTCTACCTCCTGGCCAAGCTCGCCGAAGTACTGGACCAGGTTATAGGTGAAGGAATCGTAGTTGTCGATCATCAGCAGCATTTCATCAACCCTTTGATTTCAAAAACTTATATATTGAGAACCACGCTCCATGGCAGGCATCGTTGCTCACATCGGCGCTGAAACAGGCCGCCCGCGTGATCCAAACCGGCTGAAGGCGGCAGAGAAAGAGGCGAAACGCGGCGGCGCTCGGGCCAGACGAAAAAAAGCGCCGCCAGGAATTCTCCGCAGGCGACAGGCACCCGCAAGCCCCCTCGTCCAGGGTACTCGCCGGCCAGCCGTCGCCCCGGCGGGCAAAGCGGAAACAATTTGTCAAGGGAAATCGGGTCAGGGACATCGGACATCCTCCATCGTTTGGAGCCGCCGTGCCGGAGAGCCATCTGACCTGGCCTTGTCTACCGGTACGGCGACAAGGCGCGGTTCGAGACCGCAACAACATGCCGCTTCCTATTGGAGGAAGCGCCACCACTGAATTGCGTCAATCGAAAGAATAAAGGTCATGTGAAGCTCTGGAAATCCAAATTTGGCAGTATACGGACAGGATCGTCCGCGAGCCAGTTGCGTAGCGTATCACATTTCAGGTGGCGGGTGACAGGGGACAGGTGACAAGGGTTACTGGCGCGAAGCGCCACAGCTTACTGTTACCTGCCTCCTGTCACCCGCCACCTGTCACCCTGACCGCTTGCTTATGCCCCTCCGGAACTCCATAATGGAACCGTTTTGGTTTCATCTATTGGAATTGGAGTCGGCATGCCAAGCTCAGTGACTTTGAAGAATATTCCCGATGCCGTGTACGAACACTTGAAGGCCGCCGCTGAACGGCATCGCCGCAGCTTGAACAGCGAAGCCATCGTCTGCCTGGAGACTGTGCTCTTGCCCAAGCACGCCGCGGTCGGCGAACGGCTGGCGCGTGCCCGGGAACTACGCGCGGGCTTGCCGGAAGGAGCGTTCAAGGCCGAAGACATCGACCTGGCCAAACGGGCGGGCCGCAAGTGATCGTTGTCGACACCAATATCCTGGCCTACCTGTACCTGCCCGGTGAGTTTACCACCGCGGTCGAAGCGCTCATGCGGCGAGAGCCTGAATGGGCCGCTCCGCCTTTATGGCGCAGCGAGTTCCGCAACATTCTGGCGGGTTATATGCGGCGAGGCGCGCTGGGCTTCGAGCAAGCCTGTTCGCTGCAGAGTGAAGCGGAAGCCTTGCTTGATGGATTTGAATTCGAAGTATCGTCACGCGAAGTGATGGCCTTGGTGCGCGACAGCGATTGTTCGGCCTATGACTGCGAATTCGTCGCCGTGGCCAAACGGCTCGACGCAAACCTCGTCACCATGGACAAGAAGCTGCTCAAGGCTTTCCCGCGTCTGGCCGTCCCGGTCGCGGCTTACGGGTTCCTCTGATTTCCGCGTTTTACCTTCCGCGTTTCACCTTTCATTCCTGCCGCGTGTCCAGCCCCTGCTCCGCCAGTTCGGCGGCGCGCAGCACCGCGCGCGCCTTGTTCTGGGTCTCTTGCCATTCCGCCTCGGGCAGCGAATCGGCGACGATGCCGCCGCCGGCCTGCACGTGCAGTTGGCCGTCCTTGAGCAGCGCGGTGCGGATGGCGATCGCCAGGTCCATGTCGCCATGAAAACCCAGGTAGCCGACGGCGCCGGCGTAGATGCCGCGAGGCGTCGGCTCGAGTTCGTCGATGATCTCCATCGCCCGCACCTTCGGCGCGCCGGACACGGTGCCCGCCGGAAAAGCGGCCCTGAGCACGTCGAGCGCGCTGAGGCCCGCCTGCAGCTTGCCTTCGACGTTGGAGACGAGGTGCATCACGTGCGAGTAGCGCTCGATGCTCATTTTCTCGGTCAGCCTGACCGTGCCGGGCCGCGCCACGCGGCCGGTGTCGTTGCGTCCCAGGTCGAGCAGTTGCAGGTGCTCGGCGCGTTCCTTCTCGTCGGCGAGCAGTTCGGCCGCCAGCGCCTGGTCTTCCTCGAAGCTGGCGCCGCGCCTGCGCGTGCCGGCAATCGGCCGCACCGTTACCGTGTCGCCTTCGAGACGCACCAGGATTTCCGGCGACGCGCCGACGACGTGGAAATCCTCGAAGTCGAAATAGAACATGTACGGCGACGGATTGAGCGAGCGCAGCGAGCGGTAGAGGGCCAGGGGACTCGCGCCGAACGCCTTGCTCATGCGCTGGGAGAGGACGGCCTGCATGATGTCGCCGTCGGTGATGTATTGCTTGATCCTGAGCACGGCGTCCTTGAAACGCGCTTCTCCGAACACCGAGACGGCCGGCGGCGAAGCGGCCGGTTTCTCCGGCGGCACGGCGACCTGCTCGCGCAGGCGGGCGAGCAGCGCTTTTAGCCGTGCTCGCGCCTTCTGATAGGCGCCGGGCACGCCGGGTTCGGCGAAAACGACCAGGCTCAGCTTGCCGGTGATATTGTCGACGACCGCGATTTCCTCGGACAGCAGCAGCAGGATGTCGGGCACGCCCAGCTCGTTTTTCTTGCGCCCCTTTTCCAGGCGAGGCTCGATGTAGCGCACCGTATCGTAGCCAAAGCAGCCGACCAGGCCGCCGCAGAAACGCGGCAGGCCGGCGAGCGGCGCGGCGCGAAACCGCGCCATGTACTCGCCGATGAAATCGAGCGGATCGACGTCCTCGGCGCGTTCGGCGATGCGGTTGCCGGTCAGCACCAGCACCTGGCGCCCGTTGACCACGATTCGCGTCGGGCAGGCGAGGCCGATGATCGAGTAGCGGCCGAAACGCTCGCCGCCGTGCACGGATTCGAGCAGATAGCTGTACGGGCCGTTGGCCAGCTTGAGATAAATCGAGAGCGGAGTGTCGAGATCCGCGAAGGTTTCCAGGGTGACGGGGATGCGGTTGTAATCGTCAGCGGCGAGCTGATCGAATTCGGCTTCTTTCATGAAACGACTCCACGGGCGGATGCTGCAAGACGAGATACGGCGCGCGCGGTTGGGCGGGCCGGAACCAAAGGCTAGACTTCCCGGCGGGATCGCCAGGGCCACGCCTCCGCCCAGAACGCGGGATCGGGATGCAGGTCGTCGAGAGTCTTGAGAATCGATTCCATGCGGTCGGCTTACGGTGTGCGGCGACCGATCAGTCTGGCCGCCGAAGCAATGTCCGGAACTATAGCATCACAATCGAGTTCCCGCACGTCGCGCCCCTCGTTGTAGCCGTAGGGCAGCAGGAAAACGCGGCAACACGCCGCCCGCGCGGCGAGGAAATCGTTGACCGAATCGCCGATGAACAGGGCGTCGGCGGGCGATACGCCGAAACGTCCGCAGGCCCATGCCAGCGCCATCGGATCGGGCTTGCGCCGGGGCAAGTCGTCGCCGCTCACCACCACCGGGAAAAATTCCGCCAGCCGGGTCATCTCCAGCAGCGGCAGGGTGAACACCTCGGGCTTGTTGGTGATCACGGCCATCGGCAGCCCCTTGGCGCGGATCGCTTCCAGCCCTTCCCTCACGCCCGGGAAGAATTGCGCGCGCCGACCGTTTTCGCGCGCGTAATGCCGCCGGAAACTGTCCAGCGCGTCGACCGGCGCCGGCGAATCGTCGTCGGCCGCCGCCAGCGAATCGGCCAGCGCGCGCTTGACCAGGTTGGCGACGCCGCGCCCGACGTAGCGGCGCACCGCGTCTTCCGCCAGCGCGGGCCGCCCGAAGTCAGCCAGCATCGCGCAGACCGCGGCATGCAGATCGGGAAGGGTGTCGAGAAGCGTCCCGTCGAGATCGAAGAGGACGGCGCGAACGTCAATGCTCATGTTTTTCGGGGTTCAGAGGACAGAGGACAGAGGACAGTTCAGTTACCGGGCGCTAAGCGCCCGCAGATATTACTGTTTTCAGTCATTACTGTCTTCTATCTTCTGTCTTCTGTCCTCTGACCACTTGACATCGTGCTTCCAACGCCGTAGTGTTCGTTTAAGAAAAGTTCAGTTCGTTTAAGAAAATCAGAGGGTAGGAAAAAGGGTAGAGAAAATGAACCGTCAAGCCATTCTCGAGTGCCTGAAAACGCAGGACGTCTTCGACCTGTTGATCGTCGGCGGCGGAGCCACCGGCTGCGGCATCGCCGTCGACGCGGCCAGCCGCGGGCTGAAGGTCGCCTTGGTGGAAAAGAACGACTTCGCCGAAGGCACGAGCAGCAAGAGCACCAAACTGGTGCACGGCGGCGTGCGCTACCTGGAAATGGCGGTCAAGAAATTCGACCGGGCGCAATACCACCTGGTCAAGGAAGCGCTGTTCGAACGCGGCATCTTCCTGCAGAACGCCCCGCACCTCTCTGGCCGGGTGCCGCTGGTCACTCCGCTCTACACCTGGTGGGAAGTCCCCTACGTGTTCGCCGGGCTGGTGCTCTACGACCTGCTGGCGGGCAAGCTGGGACTGGGGCGAAGCTGCCTGGTCGGGCGCAAGGAAGCGCTGCGGCGCTTTCCGATGCTGCGCGGCGAAAAACTGAAGGCCGGCGTCATCTACTACGACGGACAGTTCCACGACGCGCGCATGGCCATCACCCTGGTACTCACCGCCCAAGAACACGGCGCGGTGCTCGCCAACCACGTCGAAGCCATCTCCTTCGAGAAGAAGGAAGGCCGGCTGTGCGGCGCGCGCGTGCGCGACCTCATCGGCGGCGAAGAATTCGACATCCGCGCCCGCTGCCTCATCAACGCCGCCGGGCCCTTCGTCGACCGCGTCCGGCAGATGGACGACCCCGGCGCGAAGCAACTGCTCAACGCCGCTTCGGGCATCCACATCGTCCTCTCCCGTCGCTTCGTGCCGCCGGACACCGGCATGCTGATCCCGAAGACGGAAGACGGCCGGGTGCTCTTCGTGCTTCCCTGGCAAAAGCACGCGCTGATCGGCACCACCGACACCCCGGACGAGATCGTCGAGCACCCGCGCCCGCGCGAGGAAGAGATCGCCTACCTGCTGCGCCACATCAACCGCTACTTCAATCTCTCCGTGCAGCGTAGCGACGTCCTGTCGGCGTGGTCGGGACTGCGCCCGCTGGTCCAGTTCGACGACAGCGCCAGCACCGCGCAACTGGTGCGCGAGCACCTTTTGCAGGTCAGTCCGTCGGGGCTGGTGACCATGGCCGGAGGCAAATGGACGTCCTACCGCAAGATGGCCGAGGAAGCCGTCGACCGGGCCATCGACAGCGCCGGGCTGCAAGCGCCCGGTCCCTGCCGGACGCTCCATCTGCGCCTCTTCGGCGCGGAGCGCTACGTTCCCGAGATCTTCCAGGTATTGACCCGGGACTACGGCCTCGAAGCGGACGTCGCCGAGCATCTCCAGCACGCTTTCGGCGACCAGGCGATGAACGTCGCGCGCCTCGCCGGGGAGGATTTAAGCGCCCGCCTGCACGCCGACCATCCCTACATCGAAGCGGAAGTGGTCTATGCCGCGCGCCACGAACTCGCCGAACGCGCTTCGGACGTCCTCGCGCGCCGGATTCCCCTGGCCCTCCTGGACAACGCCGCCGCGCGCGCCGCCCTGCCGCGGGTCGTCGAACTGCTGGCCGGCGAGCGTGGATGGGACGACGAACGACGCCGGCAGGAGACGGAACTGGCCTTGGAACGGTTGCGTATTTCGGTCTGATCTGATATTCCTTGATTATCGCCGCACAGAGTATGGTGAGTATGGTGTGGCGAGTAAGGTTTTACCTGGTTCAACGAGTTTTACCGCAGCAGTCGCAGTCCGTTGTTTTTTCCCATAACGAGGAGGTAGGTACCATGAAACGCAGAATTCTTCTTCTTTCCGCCCTGGCCGTGCTTGGCGGCGCGACCTTGCCGGCCTACGCCGCCGAAAAGATCGTGGTCAAGATCGCCGGCATGAAACCCGACGGCGAGCCGGAAACGGTCGGCATGAAACTGTTCGCCAAGTACGTCATGGAAGCGACCAATGGCAAATACGACGTACAGGTCTTCCCGAACAGCCAACTCGGCAAGGAAGACGCCTACATCGCGCAGACGCGCCGGGGCATCATCCAGATGTGCGCCACCGGGACGCAGACATCCGCGATCTTCCCGGCGATGGCCATGCTCGAAACGCCGATGCTCTATGACAGTCTCGATCACGCCCACCGGGCGATGAACGGCGAGACCTTCAAGCTGATCAACAAGGGCTTCGCCGAGAAATCCGGCTTGACCTTGATCAACGCCTTCCCGCTCGGTTTCCGCCACTTCTACACCAAGAAACCGGTCAACAGCATCAACGACCTCAAGGGTCTGCGCATGCGCGTGCCGAACATCCCGCTCTACCTCGAGTTCGCCAAGCAGCTCGGACAGAGCGGCCAGCCGATGCCGTTCGCGGAAGTTCCGGCGGCGCTCGACCAGGGCACGATCGACGGCGGCGACAGCCCCTTCGCCGACATCGTCGCGCTCAAGATGTACGAGATCACGCCGAACATCACGCTGTCGGGCCACATCCTGGTCATCCACGGCTTGTACATCAACAACGATTTCTATAACGGCCTGCCGCCGGAAGACAGGAAGATCTTCGACGACGCCGCTTTCCGCTCCGCCGAGGACGTCTGGAAGATGGCGGCCGACGTCGAGAAAAAGGCGATCGAGGAAATCACCAAGGGCGGCGGCACGATCGTGACCCCGGACGCCGCGTTCAAGGCGGCGCTGCGCAAGGCCGGCGAAGGCACATGGGACCTGTTCGCCAAGACGGTGCCCAACTACAAGGAAATCCTGGAAAGCACCAACCAGTACAGATAATGGACAAGTTTCCCGGCCATTGACTGAAACAGGAAAACCTTTCCCCGGCAAGGCCGGGGGAAGGCCTCTCCGGAACGTTGTACGCCCGTGTCGCGCGGTGCGCCGGCGTTCCGGAAGTTTTTCCGGGGGATGTCTGAGCCTGGATTTCTGTAAGACGAAGATGGGCGTGTATCAGTAGTCAGTTGGCAGTCAGCGAAAATTTTTCAAATGGGTATCGAATCGAGGAGGACGAAATGAGCGAGCTTTTACCGGACAAGGCGCAGGAGAACGAAAGCAAGGGCGAACTGGCTTTCCAGGTATTCTGCGCCGCCGTCTTCCTGGGGATGATCGGCATGGTCTTCTACAACGCGGTGCTGCGCTACGTTTTCAGGGCGAGCTTCGCGCCGAGCGAGGAATGGTCGCGCTTCCTCTTCATGTACATCACTTTTTTCGGGTCGATCGAGGGTTTCTACCGCGGCCGCCACATCGCGGTCGACATGGTGACCAGCAAGCTCTCCGGCCTCACCAAGAAAAGCGTGGACATCTTCGCGCAACTGCTGGCGCTGGCGGCGCTGGTATTGCTGGTCATCGGCGGCGTCATCCTGGTGCAGCAGACGAACGACACGTATACCGTGGCCACCGGGGTCAACATGGCCTTCGTCAACGGCACGCTGCCGATCATGGCCGTCGCCGTGGTCGTCATCCGCGTGCGCGAACTCTGGCAAACCCTCAAGAAGCCGGCGTCGAGCTTCCTGAAGAAGCCGAAGGAGTTCTGACCATGGAACTGATCCTCTTTCTGGGCAGTCTCTGCTTCTTCCTCTTCCTGAACATTCCGATCGCCCTGGTGATGGTGCTTTCGGCCATCGTGCTGATGCTCTATTCGGGTTTCTTCGACTTCATGACCATTCCGCAGGCGATGGTCGACGGCGTCAACAACTACCCGCTGATGGCCATCCCGTTCTTCATCTTCGCCGGTGAGATCATGGCCAAGGGCGGCCTGTCCGAGCGCGTCATCCTGCTCGCCCAGTTGATGATCGGGCGCGTCAAGGGCGGCCTGGGCTACGCGACGATCATCGCCAGCATCATCTTCGCCGGCCTGATGGGCAGTTCGGTCGGCGAGGCCGCCGCGCTGATGGGCATCCTCTATCCGATGATGAAGGATGCCGGCTACAACAAAGGCCGCGCCGGCGCGATCATCGCCTCGGGCGCCATCCTCGGCCCGATCATCCCGCCGTCGGCCAACTTCATCCTGCTCGGCGCGACGGTCGAGCTGTCGATCACCAAGCTGTTCATGATCGGCCTGGTGCCGGGCCTGCTCATCGGCCTTTTCCTGCTGATCATGTGGTTCTTCATCGTGCGCATCGACGGCTACACGGAAACCATCACCTTCACCCGCGAGCAGGCGATCAAGATCCTGAAGGAATCGACGCCGGCCTTCATGCTGCCGGTGCTGCTGCTCGGCGGCATCCGCTTCGGCATCTTCACGCCGACCGAGGGCGGCGCCTTCGCGGCGGTTTACGCCATCGTGGTGACCACCTGCTACTACCGCGAACTGTCGTTCCGCAACCTGTTGCGCGTCTCCGCCGCCGCCGCGCGCAGCACCGCGGTGGTGATGCTGATCGTCGGCGCCGCTTCCGCCGTCGGCTATTTCATCACCTCGGCGCAGATTCCGATGCAGATGGCCGCCTTCTTCGCGCCGCTGGTGCCGACGCCGACGCTGCTGCTGCTGTCGATCATGGTCTTCCTGTTCGCGGCGGGCATGGTCATGGATCTGACGCCGAACATCCTGCTGTTCGCGCCGGTGTTCTATCCGCTGATCTACCAGGCCGGGATCGACCCGTACTTCTTCGGACTGCTGTTCGTGCTGAACGTCGGCATCGGCGTCATCACGCCGCCGGTGGGCACGGTGCTCTTCGTCATCTGCGGTTCGGCGGGCATCTCGATGGGGCCGCTGGTGCGCAAGCTGGCGCCGTTCCTGATCGTGGAAATATGCGTGCTGTTCCTGCTGCTGCTCTTCCCGCAGTTGTCCATCACCCCGATGAAGTGGCTGACCTGAACGATGGACATCGGCGCCAAGACATGCTTCGTCTTCGATCTCGATGGGACGGTCTACCTCGGTGACCGTCCCATCCAGGGCACGATCGATTTCATCCTGCGCAATCTGGCGCGGCGCGAGTTGTTTTTCCTGACCAACAACACCTCGAAAAACCTGGACGACTACCTCCGCAAGCTGGCCCGGTTCGGCATCGTCGTGGGCATCGAGAGGATTCTCTCGCCGCTCCTGCCGCTGGCGGATTATCTGCGCGAACACCGGCTTCGCCGCGTCTACCCGGTCGGCAACGCCAGTTTCCAGGCCTACCTGAAGGAACGCCTCCCGGAGATCGAGTTCACTTGCGGCGACGCCTGCCAGGCGGTGATCCTCGCCTACGACACCGAACTCACCTACCAAAAACTGGCCGAATCCTGCCTGCTGCTGCAGCGTCCGCAGGTGCGCTTCCTGTCCACCCATCCGGATCTGGTCTGCCCGTCGGCGCAAGGCCCGCTGCCGGACGTTGGCAGCTTCGTGAAACTGTACGAGGCCGCCACCGGCCGGCTGCCCGAGCGGATCTTCGGCAAACCCGACACGCTGATCCTTTCGCCGCTGCTCGAACGCTTCCGGCGGGAGGAAATGGTCATCGTCGGCGACCGCCTGACGACCGACAAGACGCTGGCCGAAAACGCCGGCATCGACTTCATCCTGGTATTGAGCGGCGAAGCGAAGCGCGAGGACCTGCCGGGGCTGGCGCGCCAGCCGGCGCTCGTGCTCGACGACCTCGGCGCGCTGTAGTCCCCATCATGCAAGGCTCCGGCGCCTACGAACTGTCCATGATCCTCGGCGCGGCGGCCCTGCTGCTGTGGGGCGTGCGCATGGCGCGCACCGGGGTGATGCGCACCTACGGCGCGCAAATCCGCCGCACCCTGCCGCGCGTCCTGAACAAGCGCCTGGTCGCGCTGCTCACCGGCGCGGGCGCCGCCACCGTCCTGCAAAGCTCGATCGCGGTGGCCATATTCACCTCCGGCCTGGCCGCCGCCGGCGCCATTCCGGTGGTCGACGGGCTGATCCTGCTGCTCGGCGCCGACGCCGGCAGCGCGGTGGTCGCCGCCCTGCTCACGCTGAACCTCAAGGCGCTGTGGCCGATCCTGATGTTCGCCGGCTACCTGATGCATTCGATCTACAGCGACAGCGATTCCCCGTTCAAGCAGTTCGGCCGCGTCTGCCTGGGGATCGCCATGATCCTCATCGCGCTCACCTTCATGGGCCAGGTCTCCGCCGCGCTGGCCGCCAGCAACCTGATCCGCACCCTCATTTCCTCGCTCGGCGACGAACTGCTGATCGCCGCGCTGCTGTTCGCCATCCTGACCTGGCTGGCGCACTCGTCGATCGCCATCCTGCTGTTCTGGGCCTCGCTGGTGCAGGCCGGGATCACCGCCGATTCCGGGCTGATCCTGGCCGCCGTCCTCGGCATCAATCTCGGCAACGCCGCGCCGCCGATCGTCATGACCTGGAACCAGGCCGCCGCGGCCCGGCGCATCGTCGTCGGCAACGGCCTGTTCAAGCTGGCCGGCGTGTTCGCCTGCTTCGCCGGACTCCGCCTGATCGAGAATCTGTACGAGCTTCTGCCCGGCGCGCCGAGCTTCCGCGTGGTGATCCTGCACATCCTGTTCAACTGCGCGCTGATCGCGGTGTTCACCGGACTGGCCGGGCCGGCGGCGCGCTTCCTCGAACGCCTGTTCGTCGAACCCGCCCGGGCGGCCGACGACATCGGCCCGAAGTACATCCCCGGCAAGGCGGACGGCGGCGGAAAAATCGGCCTGCTGCCGGTCACCGCGCTCTCGCGCGAGGTGCTGCGCATTCTCGGGACGGTGCAGACCATGCTCGAGATGACCCTGGACATGCTGCTCTCGGGCAACGGCGACAAGGCCCCGGAAATCGTGCGCCTGGAAGAGAAGGTCAACGTCCTGTTCAAGGCCGTGCGCGCCTACGCGGTCGACCTCACGCGGCAAAAGGTCGATGACCTGGAACTGCGGCGGATCACCGCGCTGCTGCGCTATACCGCCAGCCTGGAAAACGCCGGCGACGTCGTCTGCAAGACGATGATCGGCATTGCCGACGAAATGAAAAAGAACGGCAAGCAATTCTCGGCGGCGGGCAAGGAGGAGCTCGACCGGCTGTTCCGCTTCCTGATCGGCAACACCCATCTGGCGGCGGAAGTCGTCATGGCCTGGCAGCCGGCAACCGCCGGCGTGCTGGTGCAGCGCAAGAGGGATTTCAAGTCGATGTGCCAGGATAGTTCGCGCCAGCACATCGACCGGCTCAGCCAGGGCGTGTCGAACGCGCTGGAAAGCAGCTCGGCGCATCTCGACCTGATCGCCGACATGCGCTGGATCAATACCCAGGTGGCGAGCATCGGCTACGACGCCCTGCCCGCAAGCGAGGATTCCGGCGACCGGGCCGCCGAACAACTGATCAGCCATCCGGAATGATTTTTCAGGCGACAGGTAACAGGTGTCAGGTGGCAGTAATTTGTGGCGCGAAGCGCCGGTAACTCCTGTTCCCTGTAACCTGCCACCTGCCACCTGAACAACGAGGCTCTTGAGATGAAAGAGAACATGCGCGAGTTGTCCGGCGCCTGGATGCGCCATTCGGGAGACCTTTGGGGCGGCTTTGCCGCCATGCTGGTGGCGCTGCCGGCCTCGGTGGCCTTCGGGGTCACCGTGTATGCCGCGATTGCCCCGCACTACGCCGCGTTCGGCGCGCTGGCCGGCGTTCTCGGCGCCATGGCGCTCGGCCT
>JAISQQ010000451.1 GCA_031274075.1 Accumulibacter sp. | reverse complement strand
CCCATTCCACCCCATTCCACCCGTCAATGCGCATCCTGTTGGTCAAGACCTCGTCCCTGGGCGACGTCATCCACAACCTTCCCGTCGTCCATGACCTGAAGCACCGCTTTCCCGACGCGGTGATCGACTGGTGCGTCGAAGAAGCGTTCGCCGACATTCCGCGCCTGCATCCGGCGGTCGCCGAGGTCATCCCGGTAGCCATCCGGCGCTGGCGCAAGGCTTTGTTCAGCGGCGCGACCTGGCGCGAGATCGGCGCCTTGCGGCAGACCCTCGGCGGCCAGGACTACGACGCGGTGCTCGACACGCAGGGACTCGTCAAGAGTGGGGTGATCACCTTCTTCGCCAAGGGGCCGTGCTACGGCTACGCCGCCGAAGCGGCGCGCGAGCCGCTGGCGTCCTACTTCTACGACCGGACTTTCGTCATCCCGCCCAACGCCCACGCCGTCGAACGCAACCGCTGGTTGAGCGCCGCCGCTTTCGATTACCCGGTCGACCTGCCGCTCGACTACGGAATCCTCGCGCCCGGCCTGGATTTTCCCTGGCTGCCGGGAGGGCGCCGCGCCGTGCTGCTGACGGCGACCAGCCGCGACGACAAGCTTTGGGACGAAGAGCGCTGGATCGCCGTCGCGCGGCAACTCGCCGCGCGCGAGCTGACGCCGGTGCTGCCGTGGGGCAAGGCCGAGGAGCGGCGACGCGCCGAACGCATCGCCGCGGCGATCGCCGGGGCCGTCGTCGCGCCGCCGCTGCCGCTGCGCGAACTGGCCGCGCTGATCGGCCATTCCGAACTGGCGGTCGGCGTCGACACCGGCCTGGTGCATCTGGCCGCGGCGCTCGACGTCCCGACCGTCGCCCTCTACGTGGCGACCGATCCGGCCCTGACCGGCGTTTACGGCAGGCGCAATTTCCGCAACCTCGGCGGGCCGGGGCGCGCTCCCGGCGCGGAAGACGTCATTGCCGCCGTCACCCAGGCCTTGCGCCGATGATCCGCTTCGCCTACGCCCTGCTGTTCTACCTCGTTCAGCCGCTGGTCTGGCTGCGGCTCGCCTGGCGCGCGCGCCGGCAGCCCGAGTACCGGCGCCACCTCGGCGAACGCTACGGTTTTTATGCCGCGCCGCCGCCGCCGCCGCTGCTCTGGCTGCACGCCGTCTCGGTCGGCGAGACCCGCGCCGCCGAACCGCTGATCCAGGCGCTGCTGGCGGAATACCCTGGACATTCGCTGCTGCTCACGCACATGACGCCGACCGGCCGCGCCACCGGCGCCGAACTCGCCGGCAAGCACGCGCCGCGCCTGGCGCAAGCCTACCTGCCCTACGACCTGCCCGACGCCTGCGCGCGCTTCCTCGATCATTTCAAGCCGCGCGTCGGACTGCTGATGGAAACGGAAATCTGGCCGAACCTGATCGCCGCCGCGCACGCGCGCGCGCTTCCGCTGCTGCTGGTCAATGCCCGCCTGTCGCCCAAATCGCAGCGCGCCTATCAGCGTTTCCCGCTGCCGCCGCTGATCCGGCCGGCGCTGAAGAAACTCGCGGCGGTGGCGGCGCAAACCCCGGCCGACGCCTCGCGCCTGGAAAGCCTCGGCGCGCAAAACGTGCGCGTCACCGGCAACCTCAAGTTCGACGTCACGCCCGCCCGGGAAAAACTCCAGCTCGGCGCCGATTGGCGGCAAGCGCTCGGCCGCCGTCCGGTCTGGCTGGCCGCCAGCACCCGCGAAGGGGAAGAAGCGCTCATTCTCGACGCCTTCGTCCGCCTCGGCCTCGGCCCGCCCGGTGGTTTGCTACTGCTGCTGGTTCCGCGCCACCCGCAGCGTTTCGACGAGGTGGCCGCCCTGGTCGAAGAGCGCCGGCTGCCTTTCCGCCGGCGCGGCCGCGGGCAGTTCCCCGCGCCGGAGACGCGCGTGTGGCTGGGCGACAGCATGGGCGAGATGCCGGCCTATTTCGCGGCGGCCGACATCGCCCTGATCGGCGGAACGCTGCTGCCCTTCGGCGGCCAGAACCTGATCGAGGCCGCCGCCTGCGGCTGCCCGGTGCTGGCCGGGCCGCATACCTACAATTTCGCCCAGGCCACCGAGGACGCGCTGGCCCGCGGCGCGGCGCGGCGCGTCGCCGACGCCGACGACGCCGCCCGGACGGCGCAAGCGCTGCTGGCGGATCGGGCGGCGCTGGCGGCGATGCGCCAGGCGGCGCTGGAGTTTGGCCAGGCGCACCGGGGGGCAAGCGCGAGGACGATCGGATTGATCAAGGAATTCGGATCGACAAAAACCGGCGCTGTCGACTATAATAGACGGGATTGCGGCAACTTTCGCGATTGATCATCGTTTTAGCGCTAAAGGTTTGGAATTCGATGCCGTAGTAGACAGTGCAGTGCTGAAGTCCAAATTTTTTTAGTGAACGAATCTGGAGAGACGAAATGAACATTACATCCCTAGCCTCCGCGGTCTCGGCCAGCAACACCTCGCAGGCCTCGAGCGCCGTGCAACTGAACGTGCTCAGGAAGGCGCTCGACACGCAAGCCTCCGGAGCGCTGGCGCTCGTGCAGGCGGTGCCGACCCCGCCCCCCGCACCGGTCACCGCTACCGCCCCGGTCACCACTACCGGCCCGGTGGGCGGAAATGTGAATATATTCGCGTAAATCCGGTTTCCTGAAATCGCCGCTCGTCCGTTCGTCGGAACGAGCGGCTTTTTTCTTGTCTCTTACTTTTGCAGATAGCGCATCCCCGCCAAGGAGGAGAGCACTCCGGCCTCGCGGGCGCAAGGCGCCCGGCAACCGAACTGTCCTCTGTCTTCCGTCCTCTGTCCTCAGTCCTCTGGAAAGGTCTTGCCGTGAGCAGAAGAAAAGTCACCATGGCCGTTGCCTACGATTTCGACGGCACGCTGGCTCCGGGGAACATGCAGGAGTATCAATTCCTGCCCGAGCTCGGAATAGCGCCGGAGGCCTTCTGGGAAGAAGCGAACGCCATGGCCAGGGAACACCAGGCCGACGACGTGCTGGTGTACATGAACCTGATGCTGCTCAAGGCGCAGCAGCACAAGGTGCCGGTCAGGAGGGAAGACTTCAAGAAACGCGGTGAAGCCGTCAAGTTCTTCGACGGCGTGCCCGGATGGTTCGAGCGCATGAACGCCTACGCCAAGGGCCGGGACGTCGACCTCAAGCACTACCTGATCTCGTCCGGCAACGAGGAAATCTTCGCCGGCACCTCGATCGCCAAATGCTTCGAGGCGGTCTATGCCTCCAAGTACCTTTTCGACGAAAACGGCGTGGCGCAGTGGCCCGCGCTGGCCATCAACTACACCACCAAGACGCAGTTCCTTTTCCGCATCAACAAAGGCGTCAAGGACATCAGCGACAACCTCGCGGTCAACAAATACGTGCCCAAGGGCGAGCGCCCGGTGCCGTTCGAGAACATGGTGTTCATCGGCGACGGCGCCACCGACATTCCGTGCTTCCGCCTGGTCAAGGAACAGGGCGGCCTGTCGGTCGCGGTCTACCCGCCGAAGAAGAAAGGGGGCAAGGACAAGGCGGACGAATACCAGAAAGACGATCGCGTCCACGCGGTGGTGCCCGCCATCTACAGCGAAGACTCCGAACTCGACCGGATCGTCAAGGCGCGCATCGATTTCGTCGCCAGCCGGCACGCGCTGGAGGGATTGCTCAACAAGGGATGACGCGATGACGCGGACAAGCGCAAAACGCCCCGCTTTCCCGCCCCGCGTCGTTCCACGCCACCACGCGCCGCTTCGCCTCACGGCGACCCCGGAACCCGAGGCCACGCCCGCCGTGCCTGGACTACGGCGCCTCGAACAGTGGGTTGATCCGTTCCAGGTCGGTCTCGCCCAGCGCGCCGACCGCGGCCTTCAGTTCGAGCTGCGCGAGCAGCGTGTCGTAGCGCGCCTTGGCCAGATCGCGCCGGGTGAGATAAACCTGTTGCTCGGCGTTGAGCACGTCGATGTTGATGCGCACGCCGACGTCGTAGCCCAGCCGGTTGGCTTCCAGCGCGCTGATGCTCGACACCAGGGCGGCGTCGAGCGCCTGGACTTGCGCCAGGCCGTTGACCACGCCAAGGAACGACTGCCGCGCGTCGAGCGTCGCCATGCGGCGGGCATTTTCCAGCAGCGACAGGGCGGCGCCGCGGTTGGCGATGGCCTCGCGGGTTCTCGAACCGACCGCGCCGCCCTCATAGATCGGGATCGAGAGCTGCACGCCGATGTTGCGCGCGTCGGTGCGCAGGCTGGCGCTGCCGGCGGCCGAGGACACCGTCTCGCTCTTGCCGAAATTGGCGACGACGTCGAGCGTCGGATAATGGCCCGCGCGCGCGTATTCGACTTCCCGCTGCGCCACTTCGAGCGCGGCTTGCTGCGTCTGGACGTGGAAACTGTCGTTCTCGGCGGCTTCCACCCACGGGCTTATGCTCGCCGGCCGCGGCGGCAGCAATTTCGCGTCGGCGCGCAGCCGGGCCAGATCGCCGCTTTCCTTGCCGACGATGACGCGCAAGGCGTAGCGCTTGACCTCGAGATCGCTCTCGCCCGCCAGTTCCTGCGCCACGGCCAGATCGAACCTCGACTGCGCTTCGTGGGTGTCGGTGATCGTCGCCGTGCCCACCTCGAAATTCTGCCTTGCCTGCGCCAGTTGCGAGGCGATGGCCTCCTTGCTGGCGCGCACCGCCGCGAGATTTTCCTGCGCGTACAAGACGTCGAAATACGCCTTGGCGACGCGCAGGATCAGCTCTTGCGAAGCCTGCGCGAAAACCGCCTCGGCCTGCGCCACCCGCCATTTGGCCTGTCCGTACTGGACGACGTTCTGCCAGCGGAACAGCGGCTGGGTCAGGCTGACGTTGTAGGTATGCGTGTTGTAGTCGTTCTGCCACGAGGGCTGGCTGTCGTTGTGATAGCGGTTGTCGTTCCACACCGATCCCGCCGTCGCGCCGATCGTCGGCAGCAGGCCGGCCCGCCCTTGCGGCAGTTTTTCCCGTTCCGCCTCGACCGTCGCGCGCGCGGCGGCGTACTGCGCGTCGTTGACCAGCGCCTCGCGATACATCTGCAGCAGATCGACCGCCTGCGCCTGAAAGGAAAGGCAGGACAAAAGGCAGGCCAGCGCCGACACCAGCGACAGGCGAAGCGCCGGCGGCCACGAGCGCATGAACCCCACTGAAAGCATCCGCCGCGCTCAGAAGACGAATTTTTCTTGCCGCGGAGCGTTGATCAAGGGGGCCGCCACGGTTTCAAACAGGTTTTTGCTACTGAAGCCGTTCTCGTCGTCGCGCCTGACCCGTTGCGCCTCCATCGACGGCGCCTCGCCGACGATGGCCACCAGCCGGCCGCCGATCTTCAACTGGCGCAACAGCGTTTCCGGCAGCGCCGGCAGCGACCCGGAAACGACGATCGCGTCATACGGCGCGTGGACATCCCATCCCTGGGAAGCGTCGCCCAGATCGACGCTGACGTTGGCGACGCCGGCCTTTTGCAGATTGCGGCGCGCTTGGTCGGCCAGTTCCGGATCGATCTCGACGGCATAGACAAATTCGGCCTTCGCCGCCAGCAGCGCGGCCATGTGGCCGCTGCCCGCGCCGATCTCGAGCACCTTGTCGCTATTCCTGATCGCCAGCTCCTGCAAGAAGCGCGCCTCGACGCGCGGGGCGAACAGGGTCTGCCCCGGCAAGGCGCCGTCCTTCAAGGGAATCTCGACATCGGCAAACGCCAGTTCCTGGTATTTCGCGGGAACGAAATCCTCGCGCCTGACGGCATCGAACAGCGCCAGGACGCCCGCATCGAGCACGTCCCAAGGCCGGATTTGCTGCTGGATCATGTTGAAACGCGCCATTTCAGTATTCATCGCCACGGCCACCCCCTCGCTCACCGCCCGAA
>JAISQQ010000352.1 GCA_031274075.1 Accumulibacter sp. | reverse complement strand
CATGGGTAGGTGGCTCGAAGTCGCATGGGTAGGTGGCTCGGAGTCGCATGGGTAGGTGGCTCGAATGGATTCCGGCTTTCGCCGGAATGACGGGGTTGTGGTTTTCGTTGGAATAACGGCGTGGTATCGGAGAAGTTGTTTTTCCTGGGAGCGCGGGGCTTCTGCCCCGCAACGGCGGTGGTCGTGTCATGGCGGCCGTTGCGGGGCGGAAGCCCCGCGCTCCCAAGGGAAGCTCGAAGTTGCATAGGTTGGCGGCTCGGAGTCGCATGGGTTGGTGGCTCGGAGTCGCATGGGTAGGCGGCTCGAAGTCGCATGGGTAGGCGGCTCGGAGTCGCATGGGTAGGTGGCTCGAACGGATTCCGGCTTTCGCCGGAATGACGCTCTTGTGGCTTTCGCCGGAATGACGCTCTTGTGGTTTTCGCTGGAATGACGCTCTTGTGGTTTTCGCTGGAATGACCAGGCGGTATCGGAGGATGGATGAGATGACGGATCGAGTTGAAGTTCAATCACCGGGCACGAAGCGGCCGCGGATGTCTCTGTCATCTGTCCGCGGTCGTCTGTCCTCGGTCCTCGGTCCGCTGTCCTCGGGAATCGAGGCGTTTTTCGTCCGTTTCCGGCCTTATCTGGTTTACGTGCACATCGTGTTTTTCTTCTATTTCCTGGCGCTGCTCTTCCTGCCGCTGTTTACCGCCGAGGCGGTGATGGACGATACGCCGCTTTCCAATTTCGCGGTGTTTTCCAACTACGTGCTGTGGGGGCTGTGGTTTCCGCTGGTGCTGCTGTCGGTGATCTTCACCGGGCGGAGCTGGTGCGGGCTGGCGTGTCCGATGGGCGCGTCGTCGGAATGGGCGAGCCGGATCGGGCTGAAGAAATCGATTCCGTGGTGGCTGCGCTCGGAATGGACGCCGCACGTCAGCTTCCTGATCATCACCATCCTTGGCCAGACGATCGGCGTGCGCGAGCATCCGGAGGGGGTGGCGATCGTCTTCGGCGGCACGCTGCTGTGCGCGATCATGTTCGGCTTCCTCTACGGCAACGCCGAGGCGCACTACGGCAAGCGCGCGTGGTGCCGGCACACCTGCCCGATCGGGCTGCTGCTGGGGCTTTTTTCGCGCATGGGCGTGGTGCAGTTTACCCCTAAGCGCAAGGTGGACAACCAGGTGCGCTACACCGAGCGCGGCGTCTGCCCGACGATGATCAACATCAACCGCAAGGACGAGTCGCGGCACTGCATCGAGTGCTTCAAGTGCGTCTATCCGGACAAGCCGACCGCCGGCCTGAAGCTGGAATTTCGTAAACCCGGCATCGAGATCGAGAAGATCCGCCGGCACAACCCGAACATCATGGAGGTGATGTTCTTCTTCATCGGCATCGGCACCGCGCTCGGCGGCTTCCTGTGGCTGTTCCTCGAACAGTACCAGGCGATGCGCCTGGTGTTCGGCGAGTGGGCGCTCGGCTGGGGCTGGAGCTGGGTCGGCGAACCGGCGCCGATGTGGCTGGCGAGCTCGCACCCGGAACGCGGCGAGGTGTTCTACTGGCTCGATTTCATCTGCATTTCGGCGTACATGCTGGCCTGGGCGATCGGCACCGCGGCGGTGTTCACCGTCACCACCTTCGCTGCGTCCTTCCTCGCCGGGCAGGAGGGGGCCGACGGTACGCTCTATTCGCGCTTCCTCGAACTCGGCTACCAGTACGCGCCGGTGTGCCTGGTGTCGCTGGTGATCAGCCTCGGCTCGAAGCTGTTCCCGCCGTTCGACGTGTTCGGCCCGGACGTTCCGGACCTCGCCAAGGAAGCGCTGTTCTCGGTCGGCTTCGTGTGGAGCGTGTACCTCGGCTGGCGCCTGCTTGGCGAGCAGGGGCTGCCGCCGGCCAAACGCTGGGTTCCGGCCTTCCCCGGTACGCTCGGCAGCGTGCTCGCCGGCATCTCGTGGTGGGTCGCCATCTTCGGCCCGATCATCATCGAATCGGTCAGCGAGCCGGTCAGGTGAGGCCGCCCTGACGCTTTTTCCCTGGAGAAACCCCATGCCCATGCCGCCAAGATTCGCCCGTTCCGCTTTCCTCGCCGTCCCCACCGTCCCGCTGGCCGCCGCGTCTATCACCGCGTCGATCACCGCGTCTATCACCATTCTCGCGCTCGCCGCCGCGCCCGCGGCGGCGACCGAGTTCAAGCTGCAAAACAAAGCCAACGAGCGCATCGTGCGCAACCAGATGACCATCGAGGGCGGCTACATCCAGCCGATCATCCTCGAAGACGGGCGCGAGAACCTGCCGCGCGAGCAGTCGGACGCCTACTTCCTGGCGCACATCAAGGCGGCGTCGGCGCATCCGCACGGCTTTTCCAAGTTCGCCTGGATCCCCTACCTCGACGTTTCCTTCACCCTGGAAAAGACCGATCCCGGCGCGGGGTGGAAGCTGCAGGGGCCGCTCACCCCGGCGATCGGCAAGTTCGGCCCGCACTACGGCGCCAACGTCAGGCTCGACGGCGTCGGCAAATACCGCTACACGATCCACGTCGCGCCGCCGGGCAAGGACCAGGGCATCTACCGCCTGGTCGACCGCGAGAACGGCGTCACCTGGTGGAGGCCGTTCGAGGTGAGCTGGAACTTCACCTGGCTCGGCCTCGGCAAGAAGGGCGTCATCGGCGCCAAGGGCGGCTATTGATGCTTCCCCCGTCCGGACCCGGCCCGCGCGGCTTCACGCTGGTCGAACTGCTGGTGGTGTGCGGCATCCTCGCCACGCTGGCGTTCACCGCCTGGAGCGGCTACAACGGCGTGCAGGAGTCCGCCGAGGACGACATCGCCGTCGCCGACCTGCGCCGCGTCGCCGACGCGCTGCGCCGCTTCAAGGCCGATACCGGCTACTACCCCGGGCAGGGGCCGTTCGTCCTCGCCACAGCCGGCGAGACCGGCGTGACCGAGGAAAGCTGCGTGTCCACCGACGGCCTCCTGCGCAACTGGAACGCCGCGCCCATCGACGATTCAAGACGCGACGCCTGGTTCGCGTCGCCGGCCAACCTCGCCTTGCTGTTTACCGCGCCCACCGTGTGCGGCAAGCACCCGCTGGCCTACCTGCAAAAGTGGAACCCGGAAAGCGGGCGCGGCTGGCGCGGCCCCTACCTCGACCGCAGCCTGCGCCTGTGGGTCGACCACGGCTA
Source organism: Accumulibacter sp. (assembly GCA_031274075.1). Taxonomy (GTDB): domain Bacteria; phylum Pseudomonadota; class Gammaproteobacteria; order Burkholderiales; family Rhodocyclaceae; genus Propionivibrio. The sequence continues at coordinate 21,954 of JAISQQ010000352.1, read as the reverse complement.
CAACCTCATCGAAAGCACCGTGGTGACGGGCGCCCCGGACGGTACCGGCAACCCGCTCACCGGCGCCAAAATCCTCGACGTTCCGGCCTACGGCAGCGGCCCGCGCTACCGCGCCGCCGGCCCGTCCGGCTCGTGCGCCAACCAGGCGGCTGAAAGCGGCAATTGCATGCTCGGCTGGCGCGGCGTGCCGCGCGACGAAACCGGCTACAGCCCCGGCCAGCACGAAATTCCCGAGCACGCCCGTCCCTTCCTGGTGTTCGGCCTGGCCAACGGCGATTTCCCGCGCGTGGTCTATATGGGCAAGGACGGCGTCTATGGCGGACGCAACGAGCAGGGCGATCCCTGCCGCCCCTTCCTCGGCTCCGACGACCAGGTGCTGTGCCTGGACAAGAACGCCAGGGACCTCAGGGAACCCGAGCCTCCCGAACCCGAACCCGATCCCTAAACTCCCGAATCCCGACCTGGATACCTTCGATGAAACCGCCTGCCCTCCGTATTTCCCGTCCGGCGAAATCGTTCTTCGCTGCGCTGTCCGCCGCGCTGGTCCTTGGCCTGCTTTCCGGCCCGGCCGCTTTCGCCCAGCCGTCGCCGCCCGCCGCCGCGCCCGCCGAGGACCTGGCCGATCCGCGCACGGCGTACAAGGAGATCGACCTGAAGAAGCTGGTCGCCGACGCGCACACCGACATTCCCGGCCAGCGCGTCATCTTCGCCCCGGTGGCGGTGCGCTTCAAGGCCGTGCTGGCGGCGATGCCCGCGCCGCAGAAGACCGACTACCTGAAGAAGGCGCTGGGCCTGATGGGCATCGACAAGCTCGGCTCGATCAACCAGCGGATCGGCCTCGACTACGGCGGCGAAAAGGCGCTGGCGGCGTACATCGACGACGGCGCGGCCGCCCGCCTGGACAAGGAGGCCCGGCCCGGCCAGCCGCTGCTGTTCTACGCCTTCCATGTTTACAACCACTCGCGCGGCCCGGCGCTGGTGGTCACTTCCTTCAGCCCGCCATCCGAATCGCCCAAATCGCCATGACCGCCCGCCCGCCGCGCTCCCCCGGATTCACGCTGATCGAACTCCTGGTGATCATCGCCATCCTGTCGACGGTGACGCTGCTCGCCTTCAACGTGTCGACCGACGACCGCGCGCAGTTGCGCTACAACGATACGCGGCTGCGCCTCGACACGCTCGAACGCGCCATCCTGGGCCGCCTCGGTCCGGCGGAAACGGCGCTCGCCGGCGGCTTCGTGGCGGACAACGGGCGCTTGCCGGCGAGCGTCGCGGAGTTGGTTTCCGATGGATTCGCCGACGTGACAATCAGGGAGAAAGGAAAGTACGGCGTCAAAATCCCGATTTTCGACGCGCGGCCCGATGCGACGACCTGCGCCAACGACGGCACCGAGAGCGGCGGCGGCGAAACCCGGCTGTACGACGCCGCCGCCACCACGCCGCATGACAACGACGCCGCGCTGCTGGTCAAGGGCCATCGCAGCAACTATCTCGGAGGACTGGCGTTCAACGGCCGCTTCCGCGACGGATGGGGGAACGAGAATGTTGACACGGCGGAGGACGGCAAAAATTTTGGCTGGGGTTGGAGCTTCGATGCCAGCGTACCGCAGCAATTGACGATCAAGAGCCTCGGCGCCGACAACGTGGCCGACAAGGTCACGGGCAGCGGCGATGACGGCGACGAGGGCGACGATGCTGACGGCGACGCGGACAGCGCCCGCGCGGATAACGCCTACGACTACACGGCGGACGTCGGCGCGACGATCCTGCCTAGCGACTGGCGCGTGCCGCTCGGGGGGTGGACTATCCGCGTGACGAACCGCACGGGCAAGGATTTCAAGGCCAATCTGTCGGCCAGCCTGCTGGTTTTCCAAAACGACGCGGCGGGAGGCCACTGGCGGCGCTATTCCACACCCGCCAGCGGCGTGGTCTGCCTGGATGGCGACGGCGACGGCTTGAACATAGGCGCAAGCAGCGATCCCTGCCCGCAAGTCACCCTGAGCTTCCCGCCCAATGAAAAATGCCATGCCAGCGCTACCGACAGTTCCACCGAGGCGTGGATTCCGCAAGGGCGTCACCTGCTCGTGCTGGTTAACCATGATTCTTCTGGCAACGACAGCATCGAATTCAGTTGGCCGAATGGCAACATCACATATCTGTCCCCGTCAGACCCGCCAGATCCGTTACCGGATTTGAGCTTCACAAACCCCCGCGTCGTCACCCAGATCACCGCCGTCGCCGGCATGCCGCTGCCGGAAGCGCGCCTGGAGATCCGATGAAGCTGCCGCGCCTGGCCTTCCCGCGCCGCAAACCGGCTCCGGCTGACCCCGGTGGCGAGACGCGCGCCGCGTCCGCCCAGGGCGCGAACGGCGACAATCCGCCGCCCAGGCCGCGCTGGAAGCTGCCCGGTGGGAGCGGCGGCGCGTGGCTGCTGCTGGCCTGGGACATCGGCGGCCTGCGCGCGGCGATCGCCCACGGCGACCGGCAGCGCTGCGCGATTTCCGCCCACGCCGAGGCGCGCGAGGCGTTTTTCCCGGCGGCGCTGGCCAACGCGCTCGAACAGTTGCGCGGCCACGGGGAGAAGATTCCGCGCCGGGCGGCGCTGGCCGCCCGCCACTTCCGCCCGGCGGTGGCCGAGCTGCCGGTACATCCGGACAAGCCGCGCCCGGCGGCGCAGATGCGCGAACTCCTGCGCGGCGACCTGGAGCCGGTGCTCGCCGAGTTCGGCGGCCTGTGGACCATGGGCGCGCTGCTGCACGCCCGCCATCACCTCAGCGCCGCCGACCGCGACCGCGTGGTGCTGGAGGAAACGCTGCGCCGGGAGGATCGGCGCACGCCGCTGCGCTACGGGGAAACGGCGCTGGAACTTTCGCTGATCGACCGCGCCACGCTGAACGAATGCCTGGAATTGCAGGAATCGCTGCAATACCTCGACAGCGAATTGATGAGCGCCTGGAAGGGCCGCGTCGATGGCGGCGAGAAACACTGGCTGGCCGGCGCGCTCAACGCCCGCCTGTATCGCCAGTGGAGCGACGCGCTGGCGAGGCACGGGCTGAGGCTGGATACGGTGCTGCCGCTGGCCTGGCTGTGCAGCGGCGGCGTGGCCGGCGAGGCTGGAAAGTCTGGGAAGTCTGGCGGGGCCGGCGAGGCTGGCGGCGCGCAGCGCATCGCCCTCGAACTGCACGCCGAGGAGGTGATGGCGGTGCGTCGCCGGCGCGGGCTGGTCGTCGCGGCGCGCGCCGAGGGGCGCATGGAGCGCCCGTTGCAGGCGGACTGGCTGCAGCGCCTGATCGAGGACTGGAGCAGCGAGGCGCGCGCCGAGATCGAGATCGTCTGCCTCGACGAGGCCGACGAGGACGCGGCGCAGCGCGCCGCCGAGGACCTGGAACTGACCACCGGCTATCCGGCGCGCGTGCTCGCCGCCGGGGCGGCGTGGGCGGCGCTGTGGCCGGCGCTGCTGCGCGAGGCGGCGACGCCGGCCCCGGAGCACGGCCTGCCGCGCCTTGCGCTGCGCGAACTGCGCGGCAAGCCGTGGAAAAACCCCGACCTGCTGCGCGTCGCGGCGCTGGTGGTAGTGGTGCTGGCGCTGGCCGCGACCGAGGGCCGGCAGCGCTATCAACTGTACCGCCTGCGGCAGAACATGGCGGAAACGATGAAGAAGGAAGAGGATGAGCAAAAAATGGCGCAGCTCATCAACCGCGCCACCGCCGGGGAACAACAGCTGCTGCGCGAGCTGGAAAGCTCGCGCCGGGCGCTGGAACCGCTGGTCAACGAGCGCGCCCGCCTGGAGGCGATCGCCTCGATGCGCCACTACCTGCCCGACCTGATGCTGGCGCTGGCGCAGGCCGTGGGCACCGACGCGGTGCTCGACCGGATGGGCAACAGCCGCGTCGGCAGCGACGCCACAGCGATCCGCGTCGAAGCCTGGAGCACCAGCTATACCGGCGCGCAGGGCTTCGTCAACCGCGTCGCCGGGCAGACCGGACCGCTCGGCTACGGCGTGGCGCAGACCGAGATCCGCGAGGAGCGCGGGCGCGCCGACCTGTCCGGCTACCGCGTCGGCTTCTGGCTGGTGCAGGAGGCGGACGAACTCGAACAGGTGGAAATCCCGGCCGCGCCCGCCGCCGGCGTCCCGCCGCAAGCGAAAGGGAAACCATGAGCGACGCCCTGAACCCGGGCCGGGCGATCAGCCCGGCCGCCCTGTGGAAAAACTGGACTTCCCGCAAACCCGGCGAAAAGAACCTGCACGTCGCGGTGGTCGCGGTGATCCTCGCCGCGCTCTATTTCGTGGCGCTTTACCCGATGGCCGCCAAGGAAGTCAACATCGTCAGCTACAACATGGAAAAGGCGCGCGCGCGCGCCAAGGCGAACGCCCCCAAGACGGGGCCGGGAGCGCGCGGGCGGGCGGCGCCGAACGCGCTCGGCGGCCCGAGCCGGGGGAATCCCGAAAAGGAGCTGGAGACGCTGCGCCTGAAGCTGGAGGAAGCCCGCGCCGCGGTCGGCGCGCTGCGCGGCAGCTACGTGCCGCTCGACGACTCGCTGGCGATGAACGTGCTCAAGACCGGCCTGACCGCGCTGGCCGAGGCCGGCGACATGGAGGTACTGAGCATCGAACACGTCTACGCGCGTGCCGAGGACAAGAACCGCCCGCCGACGCCGCAACTGCTCCAGGAGGCGGCGCGCGGCAACGCCTTCCAGCGCCCGCTGCTGGTGATGCGCGCGCGCGCCAGCTACCGCGGGCTGATGCACTTCCTGCTCGGCCTGGTCGACCTGCCCTACGTGGCCGCGCCGGTGTGGAGCGACATCAGCGTCGCCGCCGGGGGCAAATCATCGCCGGCGCCGGCGCGGGAGCCGACGCCGGCGTCGGCGGCGACGCGCCAGTGGCTCGACGTCACCATCCGCTTCGCCGTCTAGGATGAGCGCCGTGCGCCCGATGCCGATCCCGGCCAGCGCCGCCGCGCTGGCGCGCTTCGACGCGCTGCTGGCGCGCATCGTCTTCGAACGCGCTTCCGATCTCCACCTGGCCTGCGACCGTCCGCCGGTGTGGCGGCTGCACGGGCGCATCGAGGCGATGGGCGATCCGCCCTGGGACAGCGAGGCGATGCAGCGGCTGATCGAGGAACTGCTCGCGCCGGGACAGCGCGCCGACTTCGCGCAGCGCGGCGCGGTCGATATCGGGCACAGCTCGTCCGCCGGCGAGCGCTTCCGCGTCAACGTCTTCCGCACCCTCGGCCAGCCGGCGCTGGTCGCGCGCCACCTGCCTTCGCGCTTCCATTCCTTCGCCGAACTGCGCCTGCCCGAAACGCTGCGCGACATCGCCCACCTCGGTTCGGGGCTGGTGCTGGTCAGCGGCATCACCGGCAGCGGCAAGAGCACCACGCTGGCAACGCTGATCGACGAGATCAACGCCACCACGCCGGCGCACGTGCTGACCATCGAGGACCCGGTCGAGTTCGTGCACACGCCGAAGCAGGCGGTGATCACCCACCGCGAACTGTATACCGACGTCGCCGATTTCGCCGGGGCGGTGCGCTCGGCGCTGCGCGAGGATCCCGACGTGATCCTGGTCGGCGAGCTGCGCGACACGGAAACGATGCGCGCCGCGCTGATCGCCGCCGAGACCGGCCACCTGGTGTTTTCCACCCTGCACACGGCGGACGCCACCGGCGCGGTCGAACGCCTGATCGGCGCCTTTCCCGGCGACGAACAGGCGGTGGCCCGGCATCGCCTGTCGCTGGTGCTGAAGGCGGTGATCGCGCAGCAGCTCCTGCCCCTGGCGAGCGGCAACGGGCGCGTGGCGGTGGTGGAAATCCTGCGCGTCACCACCGCGGTGGCCAACCTGATCGCCTCGGGACGCACCGCGCAGATCTACTCGGCGATCGAATCCGGACGCGAGGCGGGCATGCAGACCTTCGACCAGGCGCTGGCGGCGATGGCCCGCGATCGCTTGGTCAACGCCGAGGAAGCGCGCCGCCTGGCGCACGACGCGGGCAGCTTCGAGCGCCTGCTGCGCCAGGCGAAATTCCCGGCGCGCAACGAAAAGGCCGAAAGGAGCGAGGCGGCATGATCCCGAAAATCCCTTTGCCCACCTTTTTTGATCGAGGCTCACTGATGACAAAGTTTCCTTCGTTTTCATCCGCATGCCCATCGGGTGACGCCGTTTCCGGGAGCGCCGGGCACGCGCCCCGCAATGACCGGGAGAGTGACGCCACCGCTGTTGCGGGGCTGGTGCCCCGCGCTCCCAGGTTCTTTCCACGTCACGCACCGAGCCGTCGAACAGGTTTTGTAGGGCGGGAAAGCGAAGCGCCTCCCGCCGGTCCTTTTTTCGGCGCAGCGCGCCGCGCGATTCAAAGGCCGCCGAATTCGACAAGCGGCGGCTGCGCCGCCGGAGAGAACGACTCCATGAACCTAAAGTCGACCCGCGCGCGTGAAAACAGCGACGGTTTCGCTGGGAGCGCGGGGCACCAGCCCCGCAACAGCGGCACCCGCGTCATGGCGCGGGCCAAAAGCGAGGCGAGCGCCCCACGCTCCCAAGGCCATCGCGTCTCCATGAACCTAAAGTCGACCGATGCGCGTGAAAACAGCGACGGTTTCGCTGGGAGCGCGGGGCTTCCGCCCCGCAATGAGCGGGAGAGCGACGCCACCGCTGTTGCGGAGCAGAAGCTCCGCGCTCCCAGGTTCTTTCCATGTCACGCAACGCGCCGCACGATTCAAAGGCCGCCGAATTCGACAAGCGGCTGCGCCGGAGAAAACGACCGGCGGGAGGCGCTGCGCTTTCCCGCCTTACGGTTTGCCCCGGAGCGCGTTCAATCGCGGTTTCCAGGATGATCCAGAACGAAGCCGCGTTGATCAACGCCGGGCTGCAGATCGGCCTGTACGACCGCGAGACGGTCAACCGTCTGCGCGGGCTGGCGCGGGTCAGCCGCCAGCCGCTGATCGACACGCTCTCGCGCGAGCTGGGCCTGCCGCGCACTGCCTTCTACCTGGCGCTGGCCGAGGCGCACGTGCTGCCCTACGCGCGCCTCGACCGCTGGAGCGTGGATACCGCGCTGGCCGGGCGGCTGCCGCCGTCGCTGCTGAAAAGGCATCTGATGGCGCCGGTGCGCGACGAGGCCAGGACGCTGCACCTGGCGGTCAACGACCCGAGCGACCAGGCCGGCATCGAGACCGCGCGGCGCATCGTCGGCGCCGGCACGCCGCTGGCCATCGCCGAGCCGGACGCGCTGGCGCCGCTGATCGCGCAGTACGTGGCCGCCGAGGCGCGCGACGCCAGCGCCGAGGACGCGGTGGCGCTGTTCGACCGCCTGGTGCGCGAGGCGCTGCTGCGCCGCGCCTCGGACCTGCACTTCGAGAGCGTCAAGGACGGGGTGCGCGTGCGCCTGCGCGTGGACGGCCGCCTGCAGCCCTGCGGCGGCCTGTTGCCCAAGGCGCTCGGCGACGGGCTGATCTCGCGGGTCAAGGTGCTGTCCGGCATGGACATCGCCGAATCGCGCGCGCCGCAGGACGGCGGGCTGAACTACAGCTTCGGCGAGGGCATCGATCCGGTCGAGATGCGCGTCGCCTCGATCCCCGCCAAGTTCGGCGAGCGCCTGACGCTGCGCGTGATGAAGAGCGATCCCGGACGGCAGACGCTGGATTCGCTGGGCATGCCGCCGCGCATGGTCGAGCGTCTGCGCGAGGCGCTGGCGCATCCGCACGGCATCGTGCTGGTCACCGGCCCGACCGGCAGCGGCAAGAGCACGACGCTGTACAGCGCGCTGCGCGAACTCGACGCCGGCAGCCTGAACATCCTCACCGCCGAGGACCCGATCGAGCAGATCGTGCCCGGCGTCACGCAGGTGCAGGTCGGCGGCAAGATCGGCTTTGCCGGCGCGCTGCGCAGCTTCCTGCGGCACGACCCGGACGTCATCCTGGTCGGCGAGATCCGCGACCTCGACACCGCCGACGTGGCGCTGAAGGCGGCGACCACCGGGCATATGGTGCTGTCGACGCTGCACACCAACAACTCGCCCAGCGCGATCACCCGGCTGGCGGACATCGGCTGCGAGCGCTTCATGATCGGCGCGACGCTGCACGGGGTGATCGCCCAGCGCCTGGTGCGCATGCTGTGCACCCATTGCCGCGAGGCGCGCCCGCCGACCCCCGCCGAGCGTACCCTGCTCGGGCTGGAAGACGAGCGCGACGGCGACGCCGGGGAGGCACGGGTGCACGAGCCGCGCGGCTGCGCGCGCTGCCTGGGAACGGGGTATCGCGGGCGCATCGGCCTGTTCGGGGCGCTGTGGGTCGATCCCGGGCTGACCGAGCGCATCGCCGCCGGGGCCAACGAACACGAGCTGGCGCAGGCGGCGCGCGACTACTGGCGCCTGGCCGAGGACGCGCGCGCCAAGGTGCTGGCCGGGCAGACCAGCGTGGACGAGGCGCGGCCGTATCTGCGGCTCATGGCGCGGGGAGCGGCCCAGGCATGAGCACCTGGCACTATCTGGCGATCGGCGCGGACGGCCGCGAGGTGCGCGGCAGCGCCGAGGCGTCCGACGAAGGGCAGGCGCGGCGGCAAGTCCTGGCGCAGGGCCTGCGCCTGCTGGAGATCGGCGGCGAAGCCGCCAAGGCACGCGGCGATTTCCTGCGTTCGCTGGCCTACGCCTTCATGCTCGGGCTGTCGGTGCGCACCCAGGACATGCAGATGTTCTACCGCCAGATGCAGCTCATGCTGCGCGCCGGGCACACGTTGATCGAGGCGCTGGAGGCCACCGCGCACCTCGCCCGGCGGCCGCGCATGGCGCGCGCGCTGGAGCGCTGCGCCGAGCGCATCAGCGCCGGCAGCAGCTTCTCGGCGGCGCTGGCCAGGGAATCGGCGATCTTTCCGCGCATCGCGGTCAAGCTGACCGAGGCCGGCGAGGCGAGCGGCGAACTCGACGCCATCTTCGAACGCCTGGCGCTGCTCACCGAGCGCCGCGCCGACGTGCGCCGCCAGGTGCTGACCGCGCTCACCTACCCGTCGATCGTGCTGTTCGCGGCCATCGGCGTGATTTCCTTCCTGGTGATCACTGTGATTCCGCGCTTCGCGACTTTCCTGCAATCGCGCGGCCGCTCGATCCCCTGGGCGGCGAAAACGATGATGAACATCGCCGACTGGCTCTCCGCGTGGGGCGGCCAGTTGCTGCTGACGGCGCTGGTCAGTGTCGGCGCGCTGCTGCTGGCGCGGCGTCTCGTCCCTTGGGCACGCCTGGTCAGCGACCATGTCTTCCTGCGCCTGCCGCTGGTCGGCGGCGCACTGATGGCGGGTTCGATGGCGCAGATTTCCTGGACTTTCGGGCTGCTGCTGAAAAGCCGCCTGACGGTACTCGACGCACTCAACTCGGTCGGCCAGATCACCGCCAATGCGGCGCTGGCGAGGGCCTTCGCGCGCGCCTCGGACGCGGTGCTGGAGGGAAAGGCGCTGGCCGTCGCCTTCACGCGGCGGCCGATCCCGGCGCTGCTGCGGCACATGGCGGCGATCGGCGAGCGCAGCGGGGAAATGGAGACGGTGCTCGAAGCGCTCGGCACGTATTACCAGCGGGATCTCGACGCGCGGGTGAAATTCCTCTCGTCGATGATCGAACCGGTGCTCACCCTGCTCATCGGCGGCGTGGTCGGCTTCGTCTACTACGCCTTTTTCCAGGCCGTCCTGGCCGTATCGACCGGAGGCGGCTGAAATCATCATGACTCCCCAAACCATCGCTTCATTTTCCCGCCGCGCCGCCCTGGCCTGCGCGCTCGCCGCCGCGCCGGCAATGGGCGCGTCGCCGGCCGGGCAGGCGACGCAAACCCTGGTCACCCCAACGTGGTCGGCGGCCGACGCCGCGGCGGCGCTGGAAGGATCGCCGGCTCCGGCTCCGGAGGCGCAGAATCCGGCCGGCGCGCTGGCCCGCGACGCGAAGATCGACCTGCCCGACGCGATGCGCGAACAGCTCGACACCATCGGGCGCTACGCCGCGGAAGTCAATCGCCGCGGCGGGACGACGGAGCTGCCGGTCAACGCCAACGCCGGCCCGCCGGCGCTGCGCCCGTCGCGCCAGATCGAGCTGGGCGTCGATCCGTTCGAGGTCTCGCCGCAACTGCGCGACGGCCGCGGCGCGCGCTTCACCGGCCTGCCGGGCGCGGGCGTGCTCGAACTGCAGCGGCGCGTGCAGGTGCGCGCGGTGCTGCGCACGGCGCGCGGCGCGCTGGCGCAATTGCTGATCAACAACAAGGATGTGATTACGCTCATGGACAAGGAATTGATCGACCTCGGCGAGATGGGCACTTTCCAGGCCGAAATCCGGGACGGCACGGTCTCGCTGTCGGACCCCGGCAATCCGCAGGGCAAAAGGGTGGTGCTGCGATGACGCCGCGCAGGCAGTTGCAATACCTCGGCCGCCTGCTGCTGCTGGCGCTGCTGTTCGTCTGGCTGGCCTCGGCGCTGGCCGCGCCGGCGGCGCGCGGCGAACGCGGCCAGCCGGCGGGGAAGGTGGCAGCAGCGGCGGCGGGCGCGCCCGGCGACATCATGCTCACCCAGGTGCGCCTCGACGAGGCGGTGCGCCTGCTCTCGCAGCTCGGCCAGACCAACATCGTGGTCACCGGCAGGGTCTCGGAACAGATCGTTTCGCTGTACCTGCGCGATTCGAGCATCGACGACATGATCCGCAACCTGTGCCGCGCCGCCGGCGTCTGGTATCGCTACGACAGCGCCTCGAAGACCTACCTGATCATGAGCGGCGAAGAGTACCAGAGGGATCTGGCGATCGTGCGCGACGAGCAGACGCGGGTATTCACGCTCAAGCACCACAACGTGGTGTCGACCGCCAACGCGATCAAGGCGCTGTTCGGCAACCGCGTGCTGCTCAACACGCCGGTCGAGGAAATGCCGCCGGTGTCGCTCGGCTCCGGCACGCGCACCAGTTCCGGCGGCAGCCGTTCATCGGGAAGCTCCCGCCGCGGCGGCGGCGGGAGCGGCTCTCTCGGCAGCCTGCTGGACACGAGCGCGCTGGCGGGCGCCGCCGGGCGCGGCGGTTCGGCGTCGAGCGTGTCCTACGATCCGGCGGGCGATCTCTCCCGCCTGGGCATGGACCGCCTGCAAGGGCAAATGCCCGAGGGCGCCGAAGGCGAACAGACGGTGAGCATCACCGAGATCCAGGAACTCGCGGCGCGCCAGGGGCCGCCGGTTTACGTCACCTACAACCGGCTGAACAACCTCTTGCTGGTGCGCACCGGCGACGAAGCGGCGCTGGCGCAGATCGCCCTGCTGGTCGCCGACATGGACCGGCCGCCGCGGCAGGTGCTGCTGGAGATGAAGATCCTCGAAGTAACGCTCGACGACGGCTTCCGCTCGGTGTTCGACATCGGCGCGTCGAGCGAGGGCACGACCAGCGGCCCGCACGCCACCGGCGCGCTGGTGGGCGCGGAACGCAGCTTCGCCAGGAACGCGGTGTCGAGCGGCCTGTTCGACGCCGAGCAGGACGCGACCTTCGTCTGGCAGGCGATGAGCCGCCACCTGAGCCTGCGCTTCCAACTCCTGGCCGAGCAGAACAAGCTGAAGATACTGTCCTCGCCGATGCTGGTCGCCGCCAACAACCAGCCGGCGCGGCTGTTCATCGGCGACGAGCGGGTGCTGACGGTCGGCGCTTCGTCGCAGAGCGTGACCGGCACCACCGGGGCCACCAACACCACGATCACCGTGGAGACCGAAACGCGCGACGTCGGCCAGACGCTGTCGATCCTGCCGCGCATCAACGGCGACCGCTCGGTGAGCCTGACCATCGACCAGGACAGTTCGACGGTCAGGATCGGCGACGCCACGATCCCGATCACCACCGCCGACGGCAACATCTTTTACTTCCCCATCGACACGGTCAACACCGCCACCCTGCAAGTGACCGCGCACGCGCAGGACGGCATGACCGTGGCCGTCGGCGGCATGATCCGCGACAGCACCGTGTTCGACGACCAGAAGGTGCCAGTGCTCGGCGACATCCCGGTGTTCGGCGCGCTGTTCAAGCGCGACGTGCGCGAGGCGGTGCGCAGCCAGATCGTCCTGCTGATCACCCCGCGCGTGCTGGAAAGCCCGCAGGAAGCCGACGATCTGGCGCGGCGGAAGACGCAGGACTACGAGGCGCTGACCGGCACTTTCCCGGTGAAGCCGATCGTGCCGGCGCTGGGCGGGTTCCAGGAGGCTCCCGCGGCGGTTACGCCGACGCCGCCGGCGCGCACCGACGGCTTGAGCGGCGACGACGCGATCTACGCCGCGCTGGCGCGCGCGGCGGCCTCGGCGGTGCGCCAGGCCGACCCGACGGCGGCGGCGCCCGACGGCCTGGAGGCGCTGCCCGTCGCCGACCGCCAGCCGCTGGAACTGGCCAACGGCATGCAGGCGCGCGTCGCCGGCAGTTGGACGCGGGACGGCCTGTACGTGACCGCCCTGCAGGTGATCAACACCGCGCCGCTGCCCGACGGCGTGGCGCCGACATTGATCCGCGGCCGCTGGACGGCGATGGTGCTGGAAAAGACGCGCCTCGAAGGCGCCGGCAACGGCGATTCCTGGACCTGGGCCTACGCCGTCTCGCGGCAGCCCTTCGAACAATCGGTGATCAGATCAGATGACAGATGACAGGTATCAGATGACAGTAATTCTTGCGGCGGCTTTGCCGCCGGAAATCATGGAACTGGATTCCGGCCTGCGCCGGAATGACGGGGCAGGCGTAGGGCGCACGATCGTAGGGCGGGAAAGCGCAGCGCCTCCCGCCGGTCGTTCTCTCCGGCGGCGCAGCCGCCGCTTATATTCGGTGGCCCTTGAATCGTGCGGCGCGTTGCGCCGTGGAGAGGACCGGCGGGAGGCGCTGCGCTTTCCCGCCCTACGGATGCCGTCCAAGGATAGATGATGGTTCAAGTTCAATCACCGGGCGCGAGGCGCACGCAAATATTACTGTCCTCCGTCCTCTGTCTTCTGTCCTCCGAACCGACCGCCGCGACGCTCACGGTCTTCGACTCGGGGATGACGCGCACCATCGGCGTGGAGGCGGAGGAAACGCCGGTGATGACCGTGTTCGGCGACACCGGGCCGCGGCAGGTGACGCTGGCGCCGATCGTTCCGGCGGGCGTGGGCGCGGGCGTAGACGGGGCGCGCGCCGGAGGCGGCTATTTCCGGCTTTCCACCGGCTATCGCCGCGACCAGACGCGCTTCGACATCGCTTCCGACGCCAGCGGCAGGGCCACGCCGGACGTCCTCTCGGAACTCGCCTGGAAGCTGCCGGACGCCGAAATCCGCCTGGACGCCGGCTGGACGCACGCTTCCGGCTTCACCGTGCGCGGCCACCTGGCCTACGCCCGCACGCTCTCCGGCGGCCGCGTGCGCGACTCGGACTACGCGCTCGACGACCGGCAGGGCGAATTCTCGCGCTCGTATTCGGATCCGAAGGGCAGCACCGCCCGCGATTTCTCGCTCGGCGTCGGCTGGCGCTTCGCGCTCGCCGCCAGGCACGAGCTGACCCCGATGGTCGGCCTGGCGCGCTACAAGGGCAAGTACCGGATGCGCGACGGCGAACAGATCGTGCCGCCTCTCGGCGATTTCGGCGGACTCGACAGCAATTACCAGCCCCGATGGCGCAGCGGCTGGATCGGGCTGGAAAGCGAGTCGCGGCCGAACGACCGGCTGAGCGTGCGCGCCGGGCTGAAACACCATTGGTTCTCATACGAGGCCACGGCGAACTGGAACCTGCGCGGCGATTTCGCGCACCCGGTGAGCTACCGCCACCTCGGCCACGGCGCCGGTTGGGAGGCCGACATCGGCGCGGACTGGTCGTTCCGGCCAGGACACAGCGTGTCCGTCGGCTTTTCCGGGCGCAGGCTGCGCCTGCGGGACGGCCGCGACATCACTTATTTCTCCGACGGCGAGAGCGGCGAAATCCAACTGAACGGCGTCGACAACGACAGTTGGGCGCTGCGCGCCGGTTATCGCTTCGATTACTGAAGCTCAACACCAAGGACAGCGCATGACATCTTGTTTCAATCCACGTCCGGCAGGCCGGACGAAAGCGCGAAAGGGGGTATGCCCCTCCCTTTCAAGTTTATCCCCCCGAAAGGGGAGTTTTCCAAGCGGAGGCAATTTTTGATGAACATCCGATCCTTGCTCCAAATCAAACGCCGCCTGCCGTTCTACCTCGCCGCGCTGCTCCTCGCCGGCGGCGCCCTCGCCGCCGCCTGGTGGAAGACGCAGTACGCCTGGCGCGACGGCTATGGCGACGAAGACATGAGTTATTTCACCCAGGCCGATCCACGCGCGCTGTCCGGCGGCGACATGACCGTCTTCCACACGGGTTTTCAGCCTTTCGCGCAGTCGCCGAACAACCTGCCGTGGCAATACGAAGCGATCTTCGAGGACGGCGACGGCATTTTCGACAAGAACTTCATTCCGGGCGACGGCACCACCGCCTCGCAGGTCAGTAACGTCGGCGGCACGCGCCGGCGCGGGCTTGGGCCGCTGTTCAACGCCAGCGGCTGCGCCGAATGCCACTTCCGCGACGGGCGCGTCGAACGCCCCTACGCCAGCGGCGACGAGATGTTGGGCATGTTCCTGCGTCTCTCTGTGCCGGACGGCAAGGGCGGCTGGAAACCACCGGAAGGCTATCACCACCAGTTGCACGACCGGGCAATCGCCGGTGTGCCGCCGGAGGGCAAGGGACACATCGACTGGGAGGAAATTCCTGGTCAGTTTCCCGATGGCGAGACCTATACATTGCGTCAGCCGAATTTCCGCGTCACCGATCTCGCGCACGGCCCCCTGCCTGCCGATACGATCATCGAGGCGCGCACGTCGCCGCCGGCGCATGGCGGCGGCTTGCTCGAAGCCATCGCCGATAGCACCCTGCTCGGCTTCGCCGAAGAGCAGCGAAACGATCCGGACGAGGTGTCCGGCAAGCCCAATTACCTTACCGACCCGGGAAGCGGCAAGCGCGTGCTTGGCCGTTTCTCGCTCAAGGCCAACGAACCGAGCCTGCGCGCGCAGGCCGCCGGCGCCTCCTTCAACGACATGGGCGTCACCAGTCCCATATACCGTCATGAGGGCTGCCTGCCGCACCAGAAGGAATGCGCGGCGGCAAAACACGGCGGCACGCCGGAGGAACCGGAATTGTCGGCGAAACAGCTCGAGGACTTGACGATCTATCTCCAGTTGCTCGCCGTGCCGGCGCGGCGCAATCTCGACGACCCGATGGTGCTGCGGGGCGAAGAATTGTTCCAACAGTCCCGCTGCAACGTCTGCCACGTCGATACGGTAAAGACGGGAGATACGCATCCGATCAAGCGCCTGCGTAACCAGACCATCCACCCGTATACCGACCTGCTGCTGCACGACATGGGACCGGGACTGAGCGGCCGTCCGGATGGCGAAGCGACGGCGCAGGAATGGCGTACCCCGCCGCTGTGGGGCATTGGCCTCACCGAACGCAGCAACCACCATACGAATTTCCTGCACGACCAGCGCGCGCGCGGTTTTCAGGAAGCCATCCTCTGGCACGACGGCGAAGCCGCCGCGGCCAAAAAACGTTTTATGGACTTGAGCCGCGAGGAACGCGCCATGCTGATCCGCTTTCTGGAATCGCTGTAATCGCGACGCTTCGCGCCGGAACCGACGCTCCTGGATCGCGGCGACCAAAGGAATGACGGTCCAGGGCTTGTTTCCAGTGTTTCTTCAACCCGACATTTGCCACCGAACAAGGCATTTATGAACGATCCGAATCCGAATCCGCCGCAAAGCGGGCGCGACAGCGCCCTCGCCGACGCCGCCGCGCGCATCGACGGCATCCTCCTCGGCAAGCCGCGGGCGGTGCGCCTGGCGTTGGCCTGCCTGATCGCCCGCGGGCATTTGCTGATCGAGGATCTGCCCGGCATGGGCAAGACGGTGCTGGCGCACGCGCTGGCGCGGGCGCTCGGCCTCGAATTCAAGCGCGTGCAGTTCACCAACGACATGCTGCCGGGCGATCTCACGGGCGCCGCCATCTTCGAGCGCGAACGCGCCGAATTCGTCTTCCATCCCGGCCCGATCTTCACCCAGTTGCTGCTCGCCGACGAGATCAACCGCGCTTCGCCGAAAACGCAGTCGGCCTTGCTCGAAGCGATGGAGGAACGGCAGGTGAGCAGCGAGGGCCTGACCCGCCCGCTGCCCGAGCCGTTCTTCGTCATCGCCACCCAGAACCCGGTCGACCACCTGTCCACCAACCCGCTGCCGGAAGCGCAGCTCGACCGCTTCCTGATGCGCCTTGCGCTCGGCTACCCGGACGCCGAGGCCGAATTGGAGCTGCTGCGCGGCGAAGACCGGCGCGAACTGCTGGAACGGCTGCCGCCGCTGGCGGACGCCAGCGCCCTGCGCGCGCTGCAAGGGCAGGCGCGCCGGGTGCATGCCAGCGAGGCGCTGCTCAAATACGTGCGCGCGCTGGCCGAGCATACGCGCCACGCCGCCGGATTGGCCTTCGGCCTGTCGCCGCGCGGCGCGCTGGCCGTACTCGCCGCCGCCCGCGCCTGGGCGCTGCTGGCCGGGCGCGATCACGCGCTGCCCGAGGACGTGCGCACGATTTTCCCGCACGTCGCCATGCACCGCCTCGGCCACGGCGACGCGCGCCTGGCGGAAAACCACGCCCAGGCCATCCTCGACGCGGTGGCGCTGCCGTGAGTCGGGGATCGGGTGTCAGGTGTCAGGTGTCGGGTATCGAAACTTGCCACGTTTCAATCCACGTCCGGCGGGCTGGACGAAGGCACGGGAGTTTGCGCTTTTCCTGGGAGCGCGGGGCTTCCGCCCCGCAACGGCGGTGGCCGTGTCATGGCGCGGGTCAAAGGCGGAGCGGGTGCCCGCACTCCCAGAGGCGGCTCGGAGAAAGGCTTTCACTCGGAGAGAGGCTTTCATAATGGTCTTCAAGATACCCGCGCTCCCGGAAAGAAGATCGCAAACAGCTTCCCACGCCCCTCCCGGGCGGGATTTGTCCCCATGAAGGGGAGGTTTCCAAGCGGAGTCGGTTTTTGATGAATAGCGACGCAATACGGATGGATGAATCTGGCGGCTCGCGCGCCCCCTGGCGGCCCTGGGGGTTGGCGCGCGGCGGTCCCCGGCGGCGCGGGCTGCGGCCGACCCGCGCCGGGGCGTACTGGCTGGCGGCGGTGATCGCGCTGCTGGCTACCGCCATCAACTACGGCAACAACCTGATCTTCGCCCTGGCCTTCGTCATGCTTTCGCTGTGGCTGCAAGCGGCCTGGCTGTGCTGGCGCAACCTGCGCGGCCTGCTGTGGCATCCCGCCGCGCCCGCGCCGGTGTTCGCCGGCGAGCGCATCGGCGTCGGCGGCACGCTGGCGGAAACCGCCGGAATCCGCCGCAGGGCCTTGCGGCTGCACGCCGGCAGCGAGGTTTCGGAGGCTGTCGATCTCGCCCCCGGCTCGGACGCGCGCCTGGAAGCCGGCGTGCCCGCGCCGCGCCGCGGCGTGCACCTGGCCGGCCCGTTGACGCTCGCTTCCAGTTATCCGTTCGGGCTGTGGCGGCGGCGCGTCGCCCTGCCGGCGATGGAGGCGCTGGTCTATCCGGCGCCCGCAGGCGAAGCGCCGCTGCCGCTGGCCGCGCCGGTGCCGGCGCACCGCCAGTTCGCCGCCGACAACTTCCAGGGCGTGCGCCGCTACGCGCCCGGCGACCCGACGCGGCGTATCAACTGGCGGGTTTACGGACGCAGCGGGCAACTGGTGGTGAACCAGTTCGACGGCGCGCAGGGCGGTGAAGCGCTGTGGCTGCGCTGGGAACAGACGCAGGGCGACGCCGAGGCGCGCCTGTCGCAACTGAGCGCGTGGATTCTCGCCGCGCAGCGCGACGGACTGGAATACGGCCTGCGGCTCGGACACCTGCGCTTCGCGCCGCGCCGCGGCGCCGACCACCAGGCGGCCTGCCTGTCGGCGCTGGCGCGCTTCGACGCGGCGGATCAGGGGTCAGAGGTCAGGGAGCAGATGCCAGGGATCAGGGATCAGATGTCAGGTGTCAGGGGGCTGGATTGAGGAGGATCGCATGTCAGGGATCAGGTGGCGGGTGGCATGTGTCAGGGGGCAGAACCTGTCGATGCATCCCGCCCTACCGAACCGTCGCTGTTTTCACGCGCACCGGTCGACTTTACGTTCATGGAGAGCGTGCGATGGCCCTGGGGAGCGCGGGGTTCGGAGAGAGGTTTTCATGATGGGCTTGGGTAGGATTCCCGCGCTTTCGGAGAGAAGATCGCAAACGGCTTCTCAGGGGTCGGGGGCGGGATTGGGGAGGATCGTCTGATGAGCGTTCGCGCCCGGCCGCTGGCGGCGCTGCTGGCGGTGATGCTCGCCGCGCACGCGCCGACGCTGTCGGTCCTCGCCTGGCCGGTGCTGCTGCTGTCGGCCGCCAGCCGCCGGCTGCCGCCCCGGCGCTGGAGCGCCACGCTGGGCCTGGCGATGGCGCTTGGCGTGTACGCCGCCGCCGGCGCGGCCTGGGGATGGTTCGCCAGCGATACGCTGCGCCTCGCGCTGCTCACCGTGCTGCTGCTCAAATGGGCCGAGGCGCGGAGCGCCGGCGAGGACAGCCTGGTGATCGCCGCGGCGCTGACCGCCACGGCCATCGGCAGCCTCGACTGGAACGAGGGCTGGGCGCTGGCCTGGGTGGCGCTGGCCTTGCTGTCGGCCTTGCTCGCCTTGGGCGAAGCGCCGCCGGGCGCGGCGCGCCAGGGTCCGGCCCGGCTGGCCGGGGTGGCCGGGATGTGGCGCGCGCTGTCGCCGCCGCTGCGCCAGTTGACGCTGGCGCTGCCGCTGGCCGGCGCGCTGTTCGTGTTCTTTCCGCGCATTCCGGGTCCGCTCTGGGACATCGGCCTGAGTTTCGGCCTGCCGCTGGCGGTCGGCCTCGACCAGTCGCCGCAGGGACTCGGCGTCGCCGCCACGCTGAAGCCGGGCCAGGCCCAGGCGGGCGCGGCGATGACTGGCGCGACGCCGGTGCTGGTCGCGGAATTCGAGGACTGGGTGCCGCCGACCGCCCTGTTGTACTGGCGCGGCCCGGTGTTCTACGACTTCGACGGCGAGGAATGGCGGCTCAATTCGGACATCGCCAGCAGCGGCCGCCGCTTCATGGCGCAAGGCTGGCGTTCGGCGCGCGCCTTCGGCCAGGAGCGGCTGGCGCAAAAGGCGCAGGAGGTGCGCTATACGATGCGCCTGTCGCCGCACCGGGCAACCTGGCTGTACGCGCTCGACCTGCCGTCGGCGCTGCCGGCCGAAGCCTTCATCGGTCCGGACTGGCAGGTGATTTCGCATACGCCGGTGGAACGGGAAATGACCTACGGCCTGACTTCGTGGCTGGAATGGAGCGACCGGCCGGAGATCGCGCCGGAACTGCGCGCCCGCGCGCTGGCCCTGCCCGCCGCGGGCAATCCCCGCCTGCGCCGGCTGGGCGCGGAACTGCGCGATGAGGCCGGGGCCGGGGGCGCGGGCGCAAGCGAGGCGATCGCGCGCGCCGCGCTGATCCGGCTCGTCGAGGGCGCCTATCGGGTGCGTGACAACTTCGAGACGCCGCCGGGCGCGGACGCCTTCGACACGTTCTGGTTCGACACGCGCGCCGGCAACGCCGAATTCTTCGCCGGCGCCTTCGTCTTCCTGATGCGCGCCGCCGGCGTTCCGGCGCGGCTGGTGACCGGCTATCGCGGCGGCAAGCTGGTGGCGCTGACCGACTACGTGGTGGTCAAGCGCAGCCACGCCCATGCCTGGACGGAAGTCTGGGACGAGGCGCGCGGCTGGCGGCGCATCGACCCGGTGGACGTCGTCACCCTGCAAAAGCGCGTCGACACTTCGCCCGCGGCCAGGGAACGCACCGAACCGGCGGCGGCCACCGCGCCCGCCCCGCGCCCGGAGGAGCGGCAGCGCGCCGCCCGGCCGCCCGACGGCGATTTCGCCGAGCGCGCGCCGGCGACGAGAATCCGGGGAGAACTCTTCGGCGGGAAACCGGACTGGCTCGAAGCGCTCGGCGACTGGATCGGGCGCTGGATCGTCCGCCTCGACGCCGAACGGCAGATGGAGCTGCTGGCCGGCAAGGGCGGCGGTTTCGCCTGGGTGTGGCTGCTGCTCGGCGCGCTGTTCGCCGCGACGGCGACCGCGCTCGCCGGCATCGGCGTCAGCCGCTGGCGCGCCGCCCACCGCATGCCACCGGCGCAGCGCGCCTGGCGGCGCGCCTGCGCCCTGCTCGCCCGCCAGGGCCTGCCGCCGATGCCCACCGAGTGTCCGCAACAGTACGCCCGCCGCGTCGCCCAGGCGCGCCCCGAACTCGCCATCGGCATGCAGCCCCTGGCCGACGCCTACAGCGGCTGGCGCTACAGCCGCACCCCCGAACGCTGGCCCGCCACCGTCGTACAGGCGGCGCGCTATTTGATGAACCTGATGAGAGCGGTCAGATGACAGGTTCAGAGGACAGAAGACAGAGGACAGAAGACAGTAAGTCTTGCGGGCGCTTCGCGCCCGGTAACTGGACTGTCCTCTGTCTTCTGAGAAGCTGTTTTAAAAAAATGGGTACGAGAAATGCTTAGATCCCAAAAACCTCAATTCACGCCCTGGGGTATGGTAGGGCGGTTTCTCCGAAACCGCCGCCCCCCGGCGCGCTCGGAGAGCGCGCCCTACCCTGGATGATCCCTCTGCTTCTCAAATGTCTTTCTAATTTCCAAAACAGGTTCTGAAAACCATGACGGGAAACACCCTCTCACTCCCGGCCCCTCTCCCAAAAGGAGAAGGGAGATTGATTTGCGGACGCGAAGCGCCCGGTAACTGGACTGTCTTCTGTCCTCTGTCTTCTGTCCTCTGGAATCTGAAAATCATGAATCCATTTCTCCGCTTTCTTCAATCCCTGCCTGGATCAGGTGGCAGGGAACAGGGTTTACCGGCGCTTCGCGCCGCAAATTCCTGTCACCTGCCACCTGTTACCTGTCGCCTGATAAACCTGTTAACCCGCCTGGGCGTGTTGCTGTTCGCATTCGCCTGCCTGCTTCCGGCCGCGCTGGCCGCCGCTGTCGACGGCAAGGCGGTAATCGGGGAAATCCATCGGCGCGGCGACGCCGCTGTCGCCGTCTATACGCCCGAGAAGCGGCTGGCGACCGGCGCGGAATTTTCGCGGCTGTATTTCGACGTCTTCGAAAACGCCGGGATGGAACTCGACCTGGGCATCAAGTCGCCAAGGCTGAAGAACGATATCGAGGTACTGTTCGGCCGGGTCAACGGCCAGGCCATGCGCGGCGTGCCACCCGGTGAACTGGACGAAGCCTGGCAAGCGCTGCGCGCCCGCCTGCTCGACGCCGCCGCGCTGTATGGGCAGGACGGGGAGGACGGCTTCTGGCCGGTCTTCGTACAATCGCTGCTGATCCTGCTGCGCGAAGGCGCCGAGGCGATGCTGGTGGTCGCGGCGCTGGCGGCCTACCTGCGCCGCGCCGGCGGCGCCGACCGGCTGTGGGTGATCTACGCCGGCGCCGGCGTCGCCGTGCCGCTGTCGCTGCTCACCGGCTGGGTGCTGGCCGGCATGATCCAGTCGGCTGGGGCCTCGCGCGTGGTGATCGAGGGCGCGGCCATGATCCTCGCCGCCTGCGTGTTGTGCAGCGTGAGCTTCTGGCTGTTTTCCAAGTGCGAGGCCCGGCGCTGGCAAGCGTGGATCTCCGGGCGGATCGATTCGGCGCTGTCCACAGGCTCGCTGTTCGCGCTCGGCGGCGCGTCCTGCCTCGCCGTCTATCGAGAAGGCGCGGAAACGGTGTTATTCTATTATGCCCTGGCCGCCGGCAGCGCCGGGCAGACGCCGGCGATCGCCGCCGGGATTGCCGCCGCCGCCATGCTGCTGGTCGCCGGCGTTTTCCTTTTCCGGCTGGCCGCGATGCGCATTCCCTACCATCTGTTCTTCGGCGCGACCGCGGTCCTGCTCTACGGCATGGCCGTGGCGTT
>JAISQQ010000348.1 GCA_031274075.1 Accumulibacter sp. | reverse complement strand
TTGGCGGCTTTCGGCCTCCTCAACCCGGTCGCGGCAGGCGCGGCGATGGCGCTCAGTTCCATCTCCGTCGTGAGCAACTCCCTGCTGCTCAACCGCTGGCGTCCGGCGGCGGCCCGACGCGGGAAGTCCGCCGCGCATCCCCCGAAAGGGCAAGAGGATCAATCCCCCGCGCCGCGCCATGCCCCGGCCCCATACCTTTCCACCCCGCTTTTACAGAAAAACCTGCGCCATGACGATCAAGCCTGATTCCCCACAAACCGCCCCGGTTTTCCTGGGAGCGCGGGGCACCAGCCCCGCATCCAAGCCCCGACGCGAAGCGCCGCAAATTGCAACGGCTATGCCGCCGGTTTCCCTGGGAGCGCGGACGTGGACGTCCGCGCTCCCAGCAAAACCCGCGCTCGCCCGCGTTCAAGCAACCCCGCCCCGTATCCATGTAGACACCCCCCGCGTCTACATAGATACCCCCGTGTTCTGAAGAACACATCTCGTATCAACCCTCTCTGAAACAAGGAATACGCCATGAGCCAGGCCACTCTTGAAACTCTCGAAACCCTTGAACTCTCCGTCGAAGGCATGCACTGCGGCGGCTGTTCGGGCCGCCTGCAAAAGGCGCTCAACGCCAAGGAAGGCGTGCTATCCAGCACGGCTTCGCACGAAACCAAGCGGGTCAGCGTTGCCTATGACAGCGCGCTGCTGAACGAAGCGCGGATTCGCGAACACATCACCGATGCCGGCTTCACCGTCATCAGTTAACAAGGAACAAGGAGAAACTCAATGAACGCAAACACATCCATCCGGTCCGGCCATGAAGTTGCCAGACGCCTGTCTCCCACCCGCATCGCCCTGCTGCTGGCGCTGGCCTACGCGCCCCAGATGGCTGCCGCCGCCGAAGAAAGCCAGGGCACGCTGGAAGCCGTGGAAGTGACGGCCAGTCCGGTCGGCGAGAGCTATACCAGTACGGTCAGCGTCGGCGGCAAGGAGGCGGTGAAACCGCGCGAAATCGCCAATTCGGTGTCGGTCATTACCGAGCAGCGCATTCAGGATCAAAATCTCAAGACGGTCAGTGAGGCGCTTGAGTACGCCACGGGCGTGACGGTCACGGCCAACGAGGACCAGACGAGCCAGTTTCGCGCGCGCGGCCATTATCTGGGTGTGTCCTACGATGGCATTCCGAACGGCACCATTCAGGGCGTCCAGCAACTGGATTTGCCCATCTATGAACAGGTCGAAATACTGCGCGGCCCCGCCGGGGTTTTTGCCGGGACGGAAACGTATGGAGCGGGCTTGGGCGGTACGGTCAATCTGGTGCGCAAACGCGCCAGGAACGTTTTTGGCGTCTCCGGCTCGGCCGGCGTGGGTTCCTGGGCCAATTATCGGGGAGAAGTCGATGTCACCGGCCCGCTCAACGAGGCCAAGACCGTGCGCGGCCGCGCCGTTTTCTCGGCGCAGGATCGCGATTATTTCTACGACAGGACGCATACCCGGAAGCTGCTGGGCTACGCCACCCTCGACTTCGACATCACGCCGTCGACAACCGTGTCGCTGGCCTTCACCTCCCAGAACGACGATACCGACGCCATGTACTTCGGCCTGCCCGCGGAAGCGGCGACCGGGCGTCTGCTCAAAGGCTCGCGCAGCGCCAATCCCGCGCCCCGCTGGAACGAGTCGACATGGGAGACGCAAGACTACATCGCCGAACTGGAACATCGTTTCGACAACCAGTGGACGGCCAAGATCAAGCTGAACCACAGGGATCAGAACGCTTCCGCCGACTATGCCTTCGTTTCCAGCGCCTTGTCCGCGACGAATACCGTGAGCTACCGCTACCAGAGGTACGATGTCGATTACCGGCGCGACGCGGTCGATGTCTTCCTTTCCGGTCCCTTCCGCCTGCTGGGGCGGGAACACCGCGCCCTGGTCGGCTATAACTGGTACAAGGCGATCGAACGCGCGGATTATTCCTACGGCCCGACGGTGACGGGCCTGCCGTTTGGCGGGCCGGTTCCGCAAATCCGGGATCCTTACAACAACGATACGGGCTGGCTCGATGAAACCCGTCAGTCCGGCTATTACGGGCAACTGCGCCTGAGCGTCACCGAGCCGTTGACCGTGATCGTGGGCGGCAGATTCAGCGACTACAGCAACCGCACCCGTGACGCCTCGCCTTCCCCGCGCGGCGACTGGGTGCAGTATGGCAAGGAGAACGACCACTTCACGCCCTATGCCGGGGTGATCTATGACCTGAATCGCAATTACAGCGTCTACGCGAGCTATGCCGACCTTTTCGTGCCGCAGTACGCCAGAAAAGCCGACGGCAGTATGCTCGACCCACGCGAGGGCCGTCAGGCGGAAGTGGGCATCAAGGGCGAATTCTTCGATGGCCGCCTGCAAGCCTCCGCCGCCTATTTCAACCTGCGCGACACCAATCGCCCTTACGCCGACCCTGACAATCCGGGTTTCTATCTGAACCAGGGCGAAGTCGAGAGCAAGGGCTGGGAACTGGAGGTTTCCGGCAGTCCGGCTCCGGGCTA
>JAISQQ010000278.1 GCA_031274075.1 Accumulibacter sp. | reverse complement strand
TCCATTCGCCCGGCACCCAGTCGCGCAAGAGCTCGCGCACCATCCGCGGATGGGAGAACAGGAGCTTGTAGTCGCTGTCGTGGTCGGGCATGGGCGGATTGTAGCGCGGTTCCCGTCTCCACCCGCATGACCGCGGCTTGGCCGCGAGCCTCTGCGTGAGCGGTCCCTCCCTGCGGGCGCCGCCGACGGACACAGCGCGATTTTGCCCTGACCTGAATCGTCACTCAGTGCGCATAGGTTGGAGTGAGCGCAGCGAACTCCAACAAAACAGGGTGATACATCGCCACATTCGAAAATAATAGGAGATAGACCACGATTAATTCCAAAACTCAATCGTGGTCTCTCCTCTATTATTTTCGGTTTTAAAACAACAATTTGATTCCTCCCGCGAAAGCCAGGCAACGCATCATGAGATTGAAGGTCTCGCCCGGAATTCTGCGCATCACGAATTCTTCGGCGCAGGGGCGATCAAGCAGGCGGCGCTCCGCGCCGGAGGTTTACGACCAGCGGATTGCATCCGCCCTACAAAACCGCTGGACGGGTAGCAGGTGACAGGATCTTGCGGCGCGAAGCGCCGCTAACTCCTGTTACCTGTCACCCGCAAGCCGATACCTGAACCAGCATCGCCTCCAGCCCGGCGATGAAATCTCCCACCCCGGCGTCGGTTTCGGTTCCTTCGGCGAAGTCTTGCTGCAGCTCGAGGCAGCGCTGTTGCAGGGCGTCGGCGCCGAGCAGGCCGAGGGTGGACTTGGCGGAATGGATCGCCTCGGCCAGGGTATGGCGGTCGCCGTCGCGGCGCGCCTTTGCGAGCGTTTGCAGCAGCCCCGGGGCTTCGCCGGCGACGCGGCGGACGAGCTGCGCGTAGAGATCGCGCCTTCCCAGCAGGCGGGAAATCGCCGCTTCGGCGTCGATCTCCGGGATCTTGGCCAGCCTGGCCAGCAGTTCGTCATCCCCGCTCGCGTTCGCGCTCGCGGCAGGCGCGCGGCTTTCATTTCCGTCATTTTCCTCTGGTGCCGCCGCCGCGGATTCGGGCGCGGCGTCTTTGCGGCAATAGCGGGCCAGGACGGCGAACAGGCGCTTCGGCTGGATGGGCTTGGCGACGTAGGCGTCCATGCCCGCGGCCAGGCAGCGTTCGAGATCGCCCGCCAGGGCGTTGGCCGTCAGCGCCACGATCGGCAGTTGCGCGAAGCGGGGATTCTTCCTGATCCGCGCGGTGGCCTCGAAGCCGTCCATGTTCGGCGTGTGGACGTCCATCAGCACCAGATCGAAGGAGCGGTCTTCGAGCAGGCGCACGCCCTGCGCGCCGTCGTTGGCGACGGTGACGCGCGCGCCGACCATCTCCAGCAGCCCTTGCACCACCTCCTGGTTGATCGGATTGTCCTCGACCAGCAGGATGGAATTTCCGTGCAGCCCCCAGTCCTCGGGTTCTTCCGCTTCTTTCGAGACCGTCGGCGGCGGCGCGGCGAAGCCGCTTCCTTGCGCCGGGCGGTGCGGATCGGGCGGCATGAGCGGCATGAACGACACAGCGCCCGCCGTCCCCGCGTCCTGCGCGGACGTGCCGAGACGCAGCGCGAGTTCCAGCGAGAAGACGCTCCCCTGCCCCGGACGCGAGCTGACGCCGACCGCGCCGTCCATCAGTCCGGCCAGGTTCCGGCTGATCGCCAGGCCCAGTCCGGAGCCCTCGAATTGCCGGGACATCGAGCCGTCGAGCTGCTGGAACGGGCGGAACAGCAGCGGCAGCCGGTCTTCGGCGATGCCGATGCCGCTGTCCTCGACCTCGAAGCGCAGCCGGATTCGTTCCGCGTCGCGCCCGAGTTCGATCACCCTCAGGCTGATTTCGCCGCGCTCGGTGAATTTCACCGCGTTGTTGGCGAAATTGATCAGGATCTGGCTGATGCGCTTGGCGTCGCCGACCAGGCGGCCGGGCAGCGCCGGGGCGATGGCGGTGCGTAGCGGCAGTCCCTTGGCGACCGCCTGTCCGGAAACCTGCGAGACGACGTGATCGAGCAGCGCTTCGAGCGTGAATTCGGCGGCGGCGATGACCAGCTTGCCGGCCTCGATCTTCGACAGGTCGAGGATGTCGTTGACGATCCCCAGCAGGTGTTCGCTGGACGAGCCGATGCGCTCGAGATAATGCCCGACGCGCGCGTCGGCGTTGGCATGCACCGCGAGGTGGTTCATGCCGATGATGGCGTTGAGCGGGGTGCGGATCTCATGGCTCATGTTGGCCAGGAATTCGGCCTTGACCCGGTTGGCCGCCTCGGCCATGTCGCGCGCCGCCGCCAGTTGCTCGGTGCGCTCGGCGACCTTGTTCTCCAGCGTCTGGGTCAAGTCTTCGAGGTCGCGCTGGGTGCGGATCAGCTCGGAAATGTCGAGCGCCACGGCGCCCACGGCGACGATGGCGCCGTCCTTTTCCTCACGCACGGGGAAACGCACGGTATTGAAAATCCTCTCCCGGCCGTCGGCTTCGCGCGTCGCGTAATGACGCAGGCTGGGCTGGCCGGTGCGCATCACCGCGTCGTGTTCCGCCGCCAGCTCGCGCGCCTCGTCGAAGGAAAACAGTTCGGCGTCGGTTTTTCCCAGCACGTGGCCGGGCGGGAAATGAAAGCTGGCCTCGAACACCGGATTGGTCATCAGATACCGCCCATCCGCGCTCTTCATGCTCAGCCCCGCGGGGATGTAATCGCGGAAAGCGGCCATTTGCTGTTCGCTGCGCGCCAGCGACCGGCGCGAGCGCCAGTCGACGAAGGTCAGGGCGACGATCAGCAGCACGCCCAGCGCGATCAGCGACACCAGGGCGCGGCGCGCGAAATGGAGCGAACGGAAGGCCTCGTCCATGTCTTCCTCGACGATCAGGCCGAGCGCGGCGTCCTGTAGCCAGCGTCCCGCGCCGACCACCCGGCGTCCGCGATAATCGGCATAGTCTTCGACCAGGCCCGTCTCCAGCGCGTCGAAGCGGAACAGGCGCGCCACCACCCGCGTCAGCGCTTCGCCGCCCGCCCGCGCGGGGTCCGCCAGGCCGTCGGCGCGCCGCGGCATGACCCGCGCTTCGAGCTGGAACAGGCTCCATCCCGGCTCGGCGCCTTCCGGCGCAGCCAGGTTTTTCTCGAAGCGGATTGGCGAGAGGATCCGCCCCTGCTGGTCGACGACGTAGGCGTCGCCGCTCATCCCTGGCCGGCCGTCGCGCAGCAGGCGGTAGAGGCTCAGCATCGGATTTTCATGCAGGCAAAGATAGGCGATGAGCCGCCACTTCCGCTCGACCGGCGCGCACGACAGTTGGTAGGCGTAGTCCGACGGATTGTCGACCGTCAGCGCGGCGAACGGATGCGCCGCCGAGAGCGGCGGCGTCACCGCGCCGCCCAGCAAAAGTTCCGAGCGCAGCAGCGTCTCGCGCACCGACGGCAGCGGCTCCTGGCCGATGTAGAGCCGCGTGCCGGCGGTGATGACCCGTTGACCATCGACCGAAATCAGCGAGTAGTCGACAAAACCGCGGCTCCGGTAAAGCGGCGTGATCCAGTCGCGGAAAGCCTCGTGGAACGACGGCTCGCGCGGATCGGCCAGCAGGCGCGCGACCAGTTCCTGGTGCCGCGGCTCGTCGGCGATCCGGCGTACCCGCGAGACCGAGTCCCGCTGCATCAGCGCGATGCCGCGCGCCATGCTTTCCAGGTTGCTGGCCAGGAGATCGGCGATGTTCCGCCGGTATTCCTTCTCGATGGCGCGAAGAACCGCCGCCCCCGCCGCGACGAGCACCACCACCGCCAGAAAGGCCAGCAGCATCCTGGGCCGGAAATCCCGGTGCGAAAGATTCATGGAACAGGCGCGAAAAGATGGGTAGTCATGGAGAACGAGTTCAGAGGACAGAGGACAGAGGACAGAGGACAGTAATATTTGCGGGCGCGAAGCGCCCGGTAACTGGATTGTCTTCTGTCCTCTGAAAACAGACGCCACGAAAAGATGGGTAGTCATGGAGAATGAGGATAAAGGCAATTTAGCGCGTTTTCGGGTCGAGTATCGATGTATTTCATCGCATGAACTGTGGTATGAGCATAAGCGCGTCGTCCCGGTGCAAGCCGGGACCCAGTGCGTACCTCAAATTCCTGGATTCCGGCTTGCGCCGGAATGACGGGATCGAAATAGCCGCTGTCCGCACTGAAACGCTCCAGGAAGCCGATGGCGATCTTCTCTGGAAGCGCGGAGCGCCCGCCCCGTAACAGCGTTGGTCGTGTCATTCCCGCCGTTGCGGGGCGGAAGCCCCGCGCTCCCAGGAACCCCAAACCCGGCCGGCCTTCCCGGCGGGAAATCGTAGGGCGGGAAAGCGCAGCGCCTCCCGCCGGTCGTTCTCTCCGGCGGCATCGCCGCCGTCTCTATTATTCGGCGGCCTTTGAATCGTGCGGCGCGTTGCGCCGTGAACAGGATCGGCGGGAGGCGCTGCGCTTTCCCGCCCTACCCAACCGTCGCTGTTTTCACGCACCAGTCGATTCATTGAGAGAGTGCGATGGCCCTGGGAGCGCGGGGCACCAGCCCCGCAACAGCGGGAATGACACTGCCGCCGCCGTTGCGGGGCTGGTGCCCCGCGCTCCCAGAAGTGGCTCGGAGAGAGGCTTTCACATGATGGGCAAGATACCCACGCTCCCAGAGAAGATCGCAAACAGCTTCTTGGCGCGCTTTCGCTGATCAGACGACAGTCCAGTCACCGGGCGCTTCGCGCCCGCAAATATTACTGTCCTCTGTCCCCTGTCTTCTGTCCTCTGAACTCTGTCTTCTGAACATTGACACGATCCCGGTCTTTCTGTCAGGCTCCGGTGCTTCAGCGAATCGTCCGCCGTGCCAAGATGCCGTTCGACCTCAAGACCATTGAAGCGCTTGCGCCCGATCAGGCTTCGCTTGGCGCGGCTTCCAAGCTTGCCAAGGCGGGCAAGTGGGCGCGGCTGGAGCGTGATGGCGAGCTTTACTGGGGCGAATGCCAGGGGTCGGGGGCGAATCCTTACCGCGTTATCGTCGATGCTGGCGACAGGGGCTACAAATGCACTTGCCCGTCGCGCAAATTTCCTTGCAAGCACGCGCTGGCCTTGATGTGGCTCGGCGCGGACGGCGCCGTAAGCTTCCAGACGGGCGCGCCGCCGGAATGGGTGACGGACTGGCTCGGCAGGCGGCGCAAGGGTGGCGGCGGAGGCGGGGGCGACGAGCCTGCCGCGTCTTCCGGCGGCAAGAGCATCGCCGCCATTCCAACGACGGAGATGGTGGAGACGGCGGCAGCGGAAGATCCCAAAGCGGCGGCGCGGCGGGAAGCGGCGCGGGAAAAGCGGGCCGAAAATACGCGCGCGGCCATTGCTGGCGCGCTCGAAGAACTCGAACAGTGGATCAACGATCAGTTGCGCCTGGGGCTGGCCGCGTTCGTCGATGACGCCAGCGAACGCTGCCGCCGCATCGCCGCGCGCCTGGTCGACCAGAAGGCGGCGGCGCTGGCTTCGCGCATCGACGAGATGCCGGCCCGCTTGCTCGAATTGCGCAACGAGGAACGCCCGGAAGCCGCCATCCGCGAACTGGGCAAGCTCGTGCTCCTGATCAAGGCGTGGGCCGCCCGGCCGGATGACCCGGAAGTCCGGCGGCAGGTGGCGGCTTCCGAGACGCGCGAGCAGGTCATCGGCCACCCGGATACGCGGGTGGTCAGCAGCGCGTGGGAGGTGCTGGGCGAGAAAATCCAGACGCGCCGCGACGGTCTGGTTCGCCACGCCACCTGGCTGATGAACCTGAAGCCGGAAGAGTGCCGCTACGCCTTGTTGCTCGATTTTTATCCCGCTTCCGCCGGCAAGCGTTCGGAATCCTTCATCGCGGGCGAACAGTTCGAGGCCGCGCTGGCGTTCTATGCCTCGCCGGTTCCCTTGCGCGCGCTGGTGGTCGAACGCTCGCCGGCACAAACATGCCTGCCCTGGCGGGATACCGGTTTTGTATCCAACGCCACATCCGATCCGCTGTCGCCCTGCCTGCCGTTCTGGAACGGCAGGCCGTGGGAGATTGAATGGCCGCTCGCCCTGCCGCCGGGGCGCATCGTCAGGGACAAGGGGGGCCGTTGCTGGTGGCGGGCGGAGGCCGGTGCGGAATCAATCGGCCTGCCGTTGGCGCGTGAAGCACCGTTGCCCGTGCTCGGCATGGCGCTCGGCGCGACGGTCGGGCTGTGGAACGGGATGCGGCTGGATCTGCTCGCCGCGCAAAGTCCATTCGGGAGGCTCGATCTGTCATGAATGCGCAATTGGCCGCACAACTGGCCATACCGCTCGCCGCCATCCGCGATTGCTGGATCACTGGCGGCAGCGCCGCCGCGCTGACGCCCGAGGCGTGGCGTCCGCTCATCGCCGGGGTCAGCGCCGCGGAGGGCGAGCGCCGCCTCGCCGCGCTCGCCGGGCAAGCGTGGGAGGTGGCCTTCCGCCCCGCGTTGCCCAAGGATGCCGCGCGGCAAAAAGACTTGCCCCGTCTCGCGCTGCCGACCCTCCCCGACCGCCTGCGCCCATTGTTTCGCCACGCGCTCCGGCAAGCGCCCGGCAACGACCGCTACGCCGTGCTGCGCCTTGCGGAACGGCGCGGCTTTTCCGCCCATCCGCTCGACTGGATGCCCGCCGCGTCGAGCGAAGATGTGCCCGATCTCTACGCGCCCTGGCAGGACTGGGCGCAGTCGCTGGATCAGGAGGATAAGGATAAGGGCGGGGGCGGCGACGAATTGAACGAGGACACCTGGGACAGCTTCTACCCCGCGCAGCGCCGCCTGTTGCTCAAGGCCATGCGCCGGCAGGAACCGGCGCGCGCGCTGGTGCTCATCGCCGCCCGCGCCGGGCAGGAAGCGGCGGAGAAACGGCTGGCGCTGATCGAAACGCTGGCCATCGGGCTGGGCGATGGTGATGCGCCTTACCTGCAAAGTCTCGCCAGCGACCGCTCCGGCAAGATCAAGGCGCTGGCGGCGCGTCTGCTCGCCCGTTTGCGGCAGGCGAGCGCGGGCACAGGTCTCTCGCCGGAAGATTTGGCCGAACTCGCCGGATTTTTCGAGCGCGGCGGCAAGGGCTTTTTCAAGCGCAACGCAGCCGTCAGCGCGAAACCCCTGAAATCGCAGGCGCAAGCGGCGCGGCGCGCGGAATTGTGCGACCAGTCCTCACTGATGGAACTTGCCGCCGCGCTCGGGCTGACCGAGGCCGAATTCATCGACGGCTGGCAATTCGGCGGTCAGGATATGTCGATGCTGACGCCAGCGGCGGATGACTGCGTGGCGCGGATGGCGGCGCAGAGTTCCGCCGATGAGTTCGTCGCGCGTCTGGCGAACCGGCTCATGGCAAACCGGCTCGTCGCGGAAAAGGAGCTGAACCCGTCCCTGCCCGTCTTGCTGCCCCGGCTGGATCGCGCCGCTCAGCAACGGGTGATGAAAAAAATTCTCGCGGGACAGAATATCCAGAATATCCAATACCTGTCGCGCATCGAACACGGCGACCTCGCCCAGGCCGGGGACATTCTGTCCAGCCGCATCTACGGCGCGCTCAAGTCCGACATCAAGGGGCAAATGCGGGAAGACAAAACCCCGCTCGCGCTTGCCCTGGTCAACCTTTTCGCCGGGGTAGCCACGGCCGAGGCCGCCAGGGCGGTGATCGACGATCTGGCCGCGTCGTTCGGCATCTTCCCGGCCAACCCCGCGCTCGCTTTCCTGCGCCTGAATTACGAACTGGCGAACGCCGCCGTATAGGGCTGAATTCAAAGCTGAAATTCAAGGCTGAAATTTTTTCTGGAGTCCATCAATGTCCGACCTTCTCCGCCTCCCCGCCGAACAGACCTACGCGCTCGAACTCGAAGCCCTGGCGCGCGGTGACGACGCCAACAAGCCCGAGAACTGGAAACTCTCGCCCCAGTCCGTGCTCACTTACCTGTTGGGCGGCAAGGCGGGCGACGGCACGGTGATCTCGCCCAAGTACGTGGGCCGCCGCCGCCTGATGGAGACGGCGGTCGCTACGCTCGCCACCGACCGCGCCTTGCTCTTGCTCGGGGTGCCGGGGACGGCGAAATCGTGGGTGTCCGAACATCTGGCGGCGGCGATCACCGGCGACTCGACCATGCTGATCCAATGCACTGCGGGCACCGACGAGAACCAGATTCGCTACGGCTGGAACTACGCGCAACTGCTCGCCAAAGGGCCGAGCGAAGAGGCGCTGGTGCCGACGCCGCTCTTTCGCGCCATGCAGGACGGCAAGCTCTGCCGTCTGGAAGAGTTGACCCGCATGGGGTCGGACGTTCAGGACACGCTGATTACGGTGCTGTCGGAAAAAATGATGCCGGTCGCCGAACTCAATAGCGCGATTTACGCCCGGCGCGGCTTCAACGTCATCGCCACCGCCAACAACCGCGACAAGGGCGTCAACGAATTGTCCTCGGCCCTGAAACGCCGCTTCAACGTGGTGGTGCTGCCGCTGCCCGACGATATGGACGAGGAAGTCGCCATCGTCGCCCGGCGCGTCTCCGAGATGGCCGTCAGTCTCTCGCTGCCGGTGCCGAAGAACGTGCAGGAGGAAATCAGCCGCGTGCTCACGATTTTCCGGGAACTGCGCGCCGGGGCCACCGCCGATGGCAAGACCACGCTGAAGACGCCGTCCGGCTCGCTCTCTACGGCAGAAGCCATCGCCACCGTGGTCGGTGGCCTGTCGCAGGCGGCGTGGTTCAACGATGGCAGCCTCACGGCGCAGGAACTGGCCGCCAACATGGTCGGCGCGATCATCAAGGACCCGGTGCAGGACAAGGCGGTGCTGGAAGAATATCTGGAAACGGTGCTGAAGAAACGCAGCGGCTATTCCGCCTATTACGCGGCGCTCAACGAAGCGGTCTGACGCATGGGCAAGGACGCCTCCGCGCTCGATGCGGTTTCCTTCTTCGGCATTCGCCATCACGGCCCCGGTTCGGCGGCGAGCCTCGTGCGCGCGCTCGATGAGCAAAAGCCTGTCGCGGTGTTGATCGAAGGCCCGGCCGACGCTTCCGCCCTCCTGCCGATGCTGGCCTCGCCCGCGATGAAGCCGCCGGTCGCCTTGCTCTGTTACCCGGAAGACGACCCTTCGCAAGCCAGTTTCTGGCCTTTCGCGGAGTTTTCGCCCGAATATCAGGCGACCTTGTGGGCGATGGCAAATGGCGTGCCGGTCGAATTCATCGACCTGCCATCCACCGCCCGCTTCGTGGAAAAACCCGCAAAGCCAACGGATGCGTCTCCCCCGGCGGAGACGGTGGAAACGGCGGCGGAAATGGTGGAAACGGCGGCGGAAACGGCAGAAACGGCAGAAGCGGCGGCGCAAGAACCCGAAGCGCCCGCCGCCGCGTTGCCGCCTGCGCTGCCGCCAGAATTCCGCGATCCGGTCGGCGTGCTGGCCGAAGCGGCTGGCTATGAGGACGGCGAAAGCTGGTGGGCCGATCTCATCGAACAAAACCCGGCTCCCGGCCCGATCTTCAGCGCCATCGCCGACGCCATGAACGCGCTGCGCGCCGATCTGGCGCACTTGCCGGAATTCGAGGCCAAACGCGAAGCGCACATGCGTCTGGCCATCGCCGCGGCGCGCAAGCGGCACGAAGGCCCGCTCGCCGTGGTCTGCGGCGCGTGGCACGTACCGGCGCTGCAAGGCGCAGTCGCGCAAAAGGACGACCGCGCCTTGCTCAAGGGCTTGCCGCGCAAGAAAGCCGCCATGACCTGGGCGCCGTGGACGATGCCGCGCCTTGCCTTTGCCCACGGCTACGGCGCGGGCGTCGATGCGCCCGGCTGGTGCGCCCATGTCTGGCACACCCGCGCGCGGCGCGACGGCGCCAGCCGCTGGCTGACCCGGATCGCGTACATCCTGCGCGAGAAAGGCCACCTCGTCTCGACCGCCGCGTTGATCGAGGCCGAGCGTCTGGCGCTGGCGCTCGCCGCCATCCGCTCCCGGCCCGGCGCGGGTTTCGAGGAACTGCGCGAAGCCGCGGTCGCCTGTCTCTTCGGCGGCGAGGCCTTGTTGTGGAAAACCATCGAGGACACTTTGCTGCTCGGCAACGAGGTCGGCGAAATTCCGGCCGACGCGCCGCTCGCCCCGTTGATCGAGGATCTCCAACGCCATCAGAAGGCGGCGCGGCTGAAGCCCGAGGCGCTGGAGCGCGAACTCGCCATCGACCTGCGCAGCGAAAGCGGGCTGTTCCGCTCCACCCTGCTGCACCGTCTGCTCGTGCTCGGCGTGCCGTGGGGCAGGCTGCTGGACAAGGGCGGCAGCCGCGGCACCTTCCGCGAACGCTGGATGCTCGCCTGGGAGCCGGAGTATGCCGTTCAACTGGTCGAAAAGCTCGTCTACGGCGCGACCATCGAACAGGCCGCCAGCGCTTATCTGGCCGAACAGCTTGGTCAGGCCGCCGCGCTCGACGCTTTGGCCGAGTTGATCCGCACCGCCATCACCGCCAGCCTGCCGGTCGCGGCGTCCCGCGGACTCGCGCTCTTCGAGGAAAGAGCGGCGCGTTCCTCCAACTGTCCCGAAATGCTCGCCGCCATCCCGCCGCTTGCCGACATCGTTCGTTATGGCGATGCGCGCGTTTCTGCTTCTACTTCCTCTTCCGCTTCTACTTCCGGCCTCGGGCAATTGGGCGTCCTGCTGCAACGCCTGATTGTGGAAGCCGCGATCAATCTGCCGCACGCGGCGCGGGAGCTTGACGCCGAGGCTGCTGGCGAGATGACGGAACGGATTTCGGCGGCCCACGCCGGCATCCGCCTCATCGAAGCGCCGCAAGACATCCTGGAAGCATGGTTCCGCGGACTCGAAGCGGTGCTCGGCGACGCCCGCGCCACGCCCCGCGTCGCCGGACGCGCCGCCCATATCCTCTACGAGGCGGAAGCCCTTGCCGCCGACGAGGCCGTGACGCTGCTCGAACGGCGCTTGTCGCCGGGCACGCCGGTTGTGGACGCCGCCGGTTTCCTCGAAGGCTTTTTCTCCGCTTCCGCCATGCGTCTGGCCCATGACGAAGGCTTGCGCCGCGCCGTCGACGGATGGCTCACCGGCCTCGACGAGGACGACTTCACCGCGCACCTGCCGCTGCTGCGCCGGGTGTTCTCCGGGCTGGACAGCATGGAGCGCAAGCGCCTGCTCGCGGCGGCGCTGGGTCGGGGGCCGAGCCTGCCGGCGCACCTCGTTCCCGCGCCGGACGGCGGCGCGGGATGGCAAGCGCACCTGAATATCCTGCACCCGCTGCTCACAGGAAACAATGCCGATGGATGAAACAACCCAGACCGCGGCCCGGCCCGAAGGCGACGAGGCCCGCCACCCTTCCCTCGACGACGACGGCGGCGCCAGCGCGCGCGAACGGCGCTGGCGCCTGACCCTCGGCGCTGGCGAAGAGGCGCTTGCCGAGCGCGACCGCAAACTTTCCATGGCGCTGACCGCCCTTTATGGCGACGGCGACGAAGAGAAAAAGAACCGGCGCGGCGGCCTTCAACGCTCCTCGCCCAAGGCCATCGCGGGCTGGCTCGGCGACCTGCGCGGATTTTTCCCGTCGCAAGTCGTGCAGATCGTGCAAAAAGACGCCTTCGAGCGCCTCGGCCTCAAACAAATGCTGATGGAGCCGGAATTCCTCGCGGCGGTGGAGCAGGACGTCAACCTCGTGGCCGACCTCGTTTCGCTGCGCGGCATCATGCCGGACAAAACGAAGCAAATGGCGCGTCAGGTCATCGCCGAAATCGTCGCCAAACTCATGGAACGCCTGGAACGCCAGACGGCGGAAGCCATCCGGGGGGCGCTCGATCGCGCCCGGCGCACCTTCCGCCCGCGCCACCGCGACATCGACTGGCCGCGCACCATCGGCGCCAACCTGCGCCACTACCAGCCCGAGCACAAGACCGTGGTGCCCGAAAAGCTCATCGGCTTTATGCGCAGGCAGCGCCGCCTCGTCGATCTCGACGAAGTCGTGCTGTGCGTCGACCAGTCGGGGTCGATGGCGAGTTCGGTGATCTACGCCTCCATCTTCGCCGCCGTGATGGCCTCGATCCCGGTGGTGCGCACCCGGCTCGTCTGTTTCGACACGGCCATCGTCGATCTCACCGACGATCTGGCCGATCCGGTCGAAGTCCTGTTCGGCATCCAGCTCGGCGGCGGTACCGACATCAACCAGGCCGTCGCCTACTGCGCCGGGCGCATCGAACATCCGGCCAAGGCCCATTTCGTGCTGATCACCGATCTCTACGAAGGCGGTAACGAGGACGACCTGCTGCGCCGTCTGGCGGCGCTGGCGCGCAGCGGCGTCAACATCATCGTGCTGCTCGCGCTCACCGACCAGGGGCGGCCCGGCTACTCCGCCTCCACCGCCGCCAAAGTCGCGGCGCTCGGCATCCCGGCCTTCGCCTGCACGCCAGACCTGTTCCCGGACATGATGGCGGCCGCCTTGAGACGCGAAGACATCGCCGCCTGGGCGGCGGCCGCGGACATCAAGGTGGCGCGGGCGGAGGAGCGGGGCGACGGCTGAACGGGGTCGCGCACGGCTTCCTGCAAAAGCGCCTTCCCGCAGAATCGAAGGCACCCTATTATGATTGCCACATTCCAAACCAGCGGAGTTTTACATGCGCACACTTTCCCCCGCATGGGCGGGCAGGCTTTTACTGACGCTGTTCATCATTTCCGGTTTTGCCGGGTTGATCTATCAATCGGTATGGTCGCAATATCTGGGGCTGACCCTGGGACACGCGGCGTATGCGCAAACGCTGGTGCTGTCGATTTTCATGGGCGGCATGGCGCTGGGGGCGTGGTTTGTCAGCCGCAAGACCCCGAACTGGCGGCGGCTGGTCATGGGATATGCCTTCGTTGAATTATTGATCGGCATCGTTGGATTGTCGTTTCAGGGAATTTTCCAGACCTATACCCGGATATCCCAGGAAAATATCCTGCCTCTGCTGGATAGCGAAGGCATTGCCCATGCCTATCAATGGGCGACCGCCGCGCTCCTGATTTTGCCGCAGAGCCTGTTATTGGGGGCAACCTTTCCGCTTTTGAGCGCGGGTTATCTGCGGATTGCGCCGCGGCAGGATGGTGAAATCCTCGGCGGGTTGTATTTCACCAACAGCCTGGGCGCTGCGTTGGGGGCGCTGGTCGCCACGTTCCTGTTGTTGCCCGCCTTCGGCTTGCCCGGAACCGTGATGACCGCCGGCGGCCTGAATATCGTGGTGGGGCTGGGGGCATGGCTGGTCAGCGCCGGAATGCGGGAGGGCGCGCAGGCGGCGCCCGTGTCTCCCTCCTTATCTCTCTCTTTATCCTCCCCCCGCGTCGCCCCCGCAACAAATGACCCGGCCCGGGACGAAGAGGTTCGGAGACTCGGAAAAGTCATGCTGCTGTCGACCGCCATTTCCGGCGCGACCTCGTTCGTCTATGAGCTTGGCTGGGTGCGCATGTTGAATCAGGCGCTGGGCAGTTCCATCCACAGCTTTGAATTGATGTTGACGGCCTTTATTCTGGGGCTGGCGTTTGGCGGTTTGTGGATCCGCCGTCGCAGCCGCCAGATTGACGATCCTGTTTGTTATGTTGCTTACGTTCAGGTGTTGATGGGTATTGCCGCGCTGCTTTCCATTCCGGTTTTTGCCCGGAGTTTTCATTGGGTTGGCTGGATGATGGAAGGGCTGGCGCAAACGGATAACGGCTATACCCTGTTTGAACTGGGAACCGCCGTAATTTCTCTGGCGGTCATGTTCCCCGCCGCGTTCTTCGCGGGAATGACGCTGCCGCTTTTCACCATGGCCTTGCTGCGCGCCGGAGCCGACGAACGCGCCATTGGCCGCATCTACGCCGCCAATACGCTGGGAGCCATTCTGGGCGTCGTGATGATGGTGCATGTCCTGATCCCCGCCATCGGAGTGAAACTGGGCCTGACGCTGGCGGCGCTGGTCGATGTGGTATTGGGGCTTTATCTGCTGAGAGTGCTGAGCCCGGCCCGGATGACGCCCGGCGTGGCGACCGCGGCAGCGGGTATGGTAATTGCGATGGGCGTCAGCCTGAAGTTGGGGCAGGTCGATCCTGCCGTGCAGGCCGCGGGCGTATTTCGCACAGGGCAGGTACGATTTGGCGGAGATGCCTCCGTACCTTTCCTGAAAGACGGGAAAACCGCGACTGTCGCTATTTACACCTATAAAAACACACATAAGACGGGTATTGCGACCAATGGCAAACCCGATGCCGGCATGACGCCATTCGACCAGCCACCTACGCTGGATGAGTCTACCATGATCATGCTGGGCATCATGCCTCTGGTCGCGCACCCGTCGCCGAAGGACGTGGCGCTCATTGGCTGGGGTTCCGGTTTGAGCACGCATACGGTATTGGGGAGTTCCATCCCGCGGCGGGTCGACACGATCGAGATTGAAAAAGTCATGTACGACGCGGCCAGGGCGTTTGGCCCGCGGGTTGAACGCGCGTATACCGATCCGCGCTCGCAGGTGCGCATCGACGATGCCCGCACCTTTTTCTCGACCGGCCAGCGCCAGTACGATGCCATCGTTTCCGAGCCTTCCAATCCCTGGGTGAGCGGCGTCGCCAATTTGTTCACGGTCGAGTTCTACCGTTTTTTGAAGCGCCATCTCAAGGAAGAAGGCATATTGGTGCAGTGGCTGCATACCTACGAAATCAATGATCCGCTGGTCGCCACCATGCTCGCGGCGCTCGTGAGCGAATTCCCGAACGCGGAACTGTATACGGTCGATGGTGGCGCCGACCTGTTGATTCTTGCGCCCAAGGGGCGGCTGGCTACCCCGTTTTTGGACGCTCCCTGGAACGAGGCGGCTCTGGTGGCGGAGTTGCGCCGTGTAGGCTTTGGCAGTCTGAATGACATCGCCTTGCGCCGGATTGGCGGCGGCGAAGTCATTCGCCAATATGCCCGCCTGTTCGGCGCCCAGGCGCACTCCGATTATTACCCGGAAGTCTCGCTCAACGCACCCCGGACGCGGTTTCAGAATCAAAGCGCCACCTTCCTTTACGACTTGGCGAGCAATGGCCTGCCGGTGCTGGATATTCTGGATTGCCGCGTTCCTTCCGGCGCCAAGGCGCAAGTCATCAATTCAGCGCATTCATTCAGCAAGCGGCGATTCCTGGCATTACAGGTCATCGACGCCATCCGGCAAGGGCGAACGAGCGCTGAATTCAAACGGAACCTGCCCCAGGATGCGCAAGATATCAGCCATGCCCTTTCTGTCATGCAACAGGCATCCAGTGATACACCCGTGCAGATACGGGAATGGAGCGCCGCCCTCTCCATGCTGGCGGAATTTTCCATCGGCGCGCTGCCAGCGGAAGATTTGCAAGGCATCTGGCAGCCCGCCCCGGACTGGCTGCCGGCCAATGTGTTGCGCACGCCCTTGGCGGCGGCGCTCATGCGAAGCTATGCGGCGACCGCGGCCCGTGACCCTCACGTCATGTTGCGGGAAGCTGAAGCGGTATTGTCGCTGCCCGATGCCAATAATCTTGCCCCTATGACCCGCGAGCACCTGCTGGTCATCGCCATGCTTGGCGCGCTGGGCAGCGGCGATCCTCGAAAAGCGGCTGATCTGAACCTTCGCCATACGGACCATATCGCCAACCATTTGGCGACGGTCAGAAGCTATCTGTTGGCGTGGGCGGATAGCGGCGTATCCGCGTGTGTCGCCCGCAAATGACGAATGGGCGTTGAGGATGTCGATCCGCGCGTCGGGCGGGGCGGGAACGCAGACGGCTGTAGCCGGGGCGGCGGCTACGCGAACCAGCGCCAGCACAGCCCCGCCGCGGCCAGCCAGATCAGGACGATCGCCGCCGCGCCGGCGTAGCTGCGAGGCTTCGCTCCCTGTCCGGCCATCCACCTGTCGGCGGCGGCCCGGCTGGACGCCTTGACCCCGGCGGGCACCATGCGCGCGGCCAGCCAGATCAGCGCCGGCAACACGATCACGTCGTCAAGGTAGCCGAGGACGGGAATGAAGTCCGGAATCAGGTCGATCGGACTCAGCGCATACGCCACCGCGACGACGCAGACCGCTTTCGGCAACAGCGGCGTACCGGGATGGCGCGAGGCGAACCACAGCATCGCCGCGTCGCGCTTGACCCGGCGCGCCCAGGCTCGCATGGATCGGGAAATCGACATGGCCGCCTCGGTGATTTATCCTGATCGCCGGCAAAAGGCAGGAGGTGTGAGTCGGTGAGGGTTCAAGCCTGCAAGCCTTCTTCAAAGCCGATTTTTGCCCGCGGACAGCGCTGCATGAAATATTGCGACACACGCCGATAGGCTTCGTCCGCCATTGAAACCGGATCCCGTGGTTCGAGACGAACGATCGTAAAGCCGTCTGTTGCCTGTCGTCAAGAGAACGAAAACCTAGGGCGCGGCGCTCTTCGCCGGTACAAACAAGCCCGCCCTGTCCACGCCTTCATGCTCGAGCAGCCTGATTTTCCGGTCTATACCGCCAGCATAGCCGGTCAGGCTGCCGTTCGATCCCACGACCCGATGACACGGAATGACGATGGAGATGGGATTGTGTCCCACCGCCCCGCCGACGGCCTGGCCGGACATACTCGCCTTGTTCGTCCGCGCGGCCACGATCCTCGCGATCTCGCCATAAGTGACGATCTCCCCATAGGGAATTTCGCGCAGTATATTCCATACCATTGTGCGAAACGCGCCGCCGTTCGGAGCGAGGGACAAATCGGAGATAGCCGGCTTCCGCCCGGCGAAATAGGCGTCCAACCAGTTTCTCGCGGCGGCGAACAGCGGCAAATCCGGCTTTTCGGCCATAGC
Source organism: Accumulibacter sp. (assembly GCA_031274075.1). GTDB lineage: Bacteria > Pseudomonadota > Gammaproteobacteria > Burkholderiales > Rhodocyclaceae > Propionivibrio. Next base: position 5,870 of record JAISQQ010000278.1, on the reverse strand, counting down.
TTCCGTCACTGTGCCGCCAAAATACTTTTGTCCATCCATCCACAGGCCGACGAGGCTTTCACCATTGCTCGCCAGCAGCAGCGATCCCAGCGGTGAACAATACTTCGTTGAATAGACCATGCTTCCTCCTTCATTACGCTCGCGCTACAAAGAGTTCCATAAATTGATCGCCGCATAGCCGCGCCAAGGACGCCACGCCTCCGCCAATTCCAATATTTCTTTTGGCGTACTTGGCGCGAGCGCTTTTCTTATTCCATGATCCGTATGCGGGAAAGCGTCAGGGCATCCCATCGCCCGCATGGCGATGTACTGCGCTGTCCATGATCCGACGCCGGGAATGGCCATGAGTTTTCGCGCCTCTGTTTCAGGCTTGGCACAAAACCCGAAATCCATATCGCCCCGCGCGAATGTCCGGGCCAGTTCCAGGATAGTCTTTGCCCGCGCTCCGGTAATGCCGAGCGGACCCAGGCGATTGCCGATGGCGCCGTCCAAGGCAAGGATGTCTTTTGCCGATGGAAAGACATGGGTCAAGCCCTCAATCCCTGTTTGCACAGGACGGCCATGAGCTTCCGCCAGCCTCGCGGCCAGCGTCCGCGCCCCTTTTACCGTGATTTGCTGTCCCAGCACCGCCCGCACCGCCATCTCGAAAGGATCGAAGCTGCCGGGCAAACGAGTGCCCGGAACGCAAAGCCCGGGCCGGATATCGTTCATCGACGCCAGAATTTCATACACCGCGTCCGGGACACAGTACAAATCGAACAGGTGGCGAATCCGGGCCAGCACTTGGGGCAGCACCGGCAGCAGGGCGGCGTTCACAGTAATGGACAGGACGTTTTTTCGCGGCCGGTGGCCTACCCGCACCCAGCCGTATATCGGCCGCTCCCCGTTTTCAAAATGCACGGTGCGCAAATACTCTCCATCGCTTATTCCATCCCCTATTCCATCCTTTATCGTCTCCACGCCGGGAATGGCGCGCAGGGCAAGAAAATCCAATATCTGCCGCCAGCGGTATGGCGGACGATATCCCAATGATACGGTCATGCCGCCGTCCTGCCCTTGCGTATCCTTGGCCTGCCTGCGCAAAGCCGTCGGTGGGAGCCGGTATTGCTTCCTGAAAAGATCGTTGAAACGCCGCAGACTGCCGAAGCCGGCCGCCATCGCAATGTCGAGCACCGAAAGGCCGGTATCGGTCAGCAGGCTCTTTGCCAGCAGCAGTCTGCACGTTTGCAGATACTGCACCGGCGAAACATGGTATTCCGCTGTAAATGCCCGGCGCAAATGGCGCTCCGTATAACCCAGCCGGCCGGCCAATTCCCCAATACCCTGGTCAATCCCCAGGCTTTCTTCGAGCAGCCTCGCCGCCCTGTGGGCAAGAGAGGAAGCGGCGTCTACGGGCGCGTTGCCGGGGGCGAGTTCCGGCCGGCACAGGAGACAGGGACGAAAGCCCGCCTGCTCCGCTGCCGCCGCCGTGCCATAAAAGCTGCAATTCCCGGCCTTCGGCAACTTCGCCCGGCATACCGGCCGGCAATAGATTCCCGTAGAGGATACCCCCACGAAGACACGCCCATCGAATCGCGCGTCCTTCGCCCTGAATGCCGCATACCAGGCCCTGTCTTCGTTGTCCAATGGAATCTCCGCCATCTCCACCTCCTGATCCTGATCCTGGTCGCGATCATGACGGCTCGTCCAGCAAAATCTGGCCATTTTCGGACATGGTCACATGATCGCGCGACTTTTTTTTAATGATAAACCTCATATGACAGACCGGCATTGGCGCTGCGCTTTCCCGCCCTACGGAACCATCGCTGTTTTCACGCACACAGGTCGACTTTACGTTCATGGAGAGAGTGCGATGACCCTGGGGAGCGCGGGGCACCCGCCCCAAACAGCGGCGGCCGTGTCATGGCACGGGTCAAAAGCGGGACGGGTGCACCGCGCGCTTCCAGAGAAAATCGTGAACAGGCTCTCAATGATCGGCATCTGTCAGCAACCGTCTTGCGCCTTCTTGCGGGCGATGGACTCCTTCAGCGTTTCGCCAGGCTTCCAGCCGAACAGATCGATGATAGAGGCGGTACGGAAATGAACGACATCGGGATCCATCGGCCTTCATCGTCCAGAAAGGTCGGTTTAGGGTCGTCATCACTCACGGGGCGGCGCGTTCTGGCCCTGCGCGCCGCCGCTTCGGCCTCGGTTTCGCCAAAGTCCCGATCCATCAGTTCATACGCGGCGTGAGCCGCAGCGACGAGTTGCGAAACGTCGTCGCTCGGGCTTTTATCATCCAGGAAGGCCGGTTCAGGGTCGTCATCGCTCGCGGCGGACAGAGTGTTGGCCTTGCGCGCGATGGCTTCGGAAACCATCTCGCCAGGACGAAGGTCGTACAGTTCCAGGGCGTTAGTAGTCGTGATAAAGGGCGGAATATCCGCGCTCGGACCTTCATCGTCCAGCAAGGCCGGTTCAGGGTTCTCCTCACCCGCGGCGGGCGGGTTGCTTGCGGTAGTTTTCTCTTTCATGCCAATCTCCTGCGGGTGGTGGTTAGCCCGAATGTCCAAGGCCGCGCGCCTTGATGTAGGTTGGCGCATCCGGACGATACTCGCACGGCGCGTGTTGCGGCAGGTCTTGGAAAATTCGGCGGTGGACTTCTTTCAGGCGCGCGGCGTCGAACTTGCCTTCCACCGGATCGCGCCGCAACTCCGCGATTCGAGTAAAGGCATACGCGCATTCCCGCGGCTCTGTCTGCTGCCGTCCATCCATGTCGTACCGTAGCCTGGACTGCCGCAATGCGATGATCCCCGGTCAACTCGCCGTCGATGAAACGGCGGTTGATTTCCTCGGCTTCCGGAGGCGGCACGACGCTCTCGGCGCATACTGCCTCGCGCGAGGTCGATGGCGGCTTTACGGCGCGCGCGATCTTGCTCACTGATCCGCGATTTCAGAATCGCGCTCATCGTACTACCGCCATCAGAAGCTTCATTCTATTGATTGAAAAGTAAAACACATGACAATCAGGCGGTCTTCAATCGGGCGGCCCGGCGGCGTTCTGCGAGTTCCGCATCGGACAGAGCGTCAACTTGCTCCAAAGTCAGTTCGCCGTTTATGTAACGCTCCAAAAGAGCATCGTGTTTTTCATCCCGCTCGAATCCTTCCAAGGCCAAGATTGCCGTTGCTTGCTCAACCGCATCCCGGCGTTGTTCTTTATTAAAAGTCATGGAATCCTCCAAATCGATAATTTACTGCATCAATATCACGTCGTGCGGCGCAATCGCCATCAGGACAAAATCATAAAGCCAGGCCAGTGCGAAAGTCACGAAGCTGGCGACGCAGAAAGCCCAAACCATCTCGGGTTTCTCGGGGAAAGCGTACCACGAGAACAGCCAGCAAAAAAGCATCGGAACGGACACCATGTGACACAAACCGACAATCGGCCCGCGCAGCCAGAACATCACCAGGAACAGCGGTACGCGCACTATCAGGAATAATCGGACGAGTATCTTTTTCACCGTCGCCAGCTTGGGTTTCGCAGTGCTCATTTCAGTCCCCTGCCCTTTCCGTTTCCACGCTTCCCGTATAGCAAAATCCGCGTATTTGACCCGCTACGCGACAAGCCCCGCTCTTCGGGAGGGGGGGGTGGGGAAGGATAGCGCGGACGCCGCAGGCATCCTCTCGGTAGTTCTGTCGAAGATATAATTTCACCATGCGACGCCTCCATGCCTTCAAATACGAACTCATGCCGGACGGCAGACAGGAACATGCCATGCGCCGTTTCGCCGGGACATGTCGTTTCGTGTTCAACAAGGCGCTGGCCATGCAAAAGGGCGGTTCGAGGCGGGCGAAAAGAAATTGAGTTATGCCGGGTTGTGCAAATTGCCCACCGTACGGCGCAACGGTTCGGAGACGCCGTGGCTCAAGGACGCGCCGACGCACCTTGCAACAAACGCTGAAAGACCTGGAACGCGCCTGTCAGAACTTCTTCGCCAAACGCGCCGCCTTTCCCCGCTTCAGGAGGAAAGGACAGGCAGTCCGCCTCGGCTTTGCTTCGCAGGCGCGCAGGTAAGCAAAAACCGGAGCAAGCTCGGGGTGTTGCTGTACCGCCTTTTCGGGTGGCTGTTCGAGAAAAGCCCTGGCGGTTCTCAAGTCATTGGGGGTTTTTGATTTCGCCAAGACGCTGCGGATTTTGCATGTCGGCGATGCGCTCTTGGTGGCCTTCGATGGTCGCGAGATAGTCTCGGTCAGCGCTACGCCGCGCCGCCGCTTCCTTGATGAATGACCATGATTGGTCGATGTCGTAAAGTTTTCTGTCGGTCAGTTTCTGGCCTTCCTGGAGCGCCTGAAGCGCGGAAGCATGCCTCTTCCCGGTGTCGGCGCTGTCGTAAAGAACCTGGCCGTTGCGGTCGATCACCCGGACGCGATCCAGCTTGCTTTCATTCTGTGCCAGGGTTTTTTCAAAGCCTTGCATGGCTTCGTCGTGATAGCGTTCCGTAACGAAGCGGGGATTTTCGGTGCCTTGCGCGTGCTGCTTCTCATAGCGTTGATAGATACCCACCAGGCTTTCCTCGCGTGGCGTGGCTACGGCAAGGAGTTCTGCCTTGTAGCCCTCTTTTTTCATGGCATCGAGGAACGCCCCGGCTACTTCCGCGTTACGCAAGGTGCCTTCTTCGATGATGTTCCGCTTTTCCAACACGGCGATTCTGCGCAGTTCGGTGGAGAGTCTGCCGGCGTCGGCCTGTGTTTCTTCCGAGCTTGGCCGGGTGCCTCCCGTATCGATCTTTCTACGCATACGGTCGGCGTCGACGTGGACATAGCCGCCGCGTCGGGCGAGTTCGGCGCGGGCCATGTGTCCGGCCGCGGTCTTGCCCGCGCCGGGCTGTCCGCCGACCAGGACTAATACAGGCTCGACTTGGGCATGACCTTTATCCTTGCGTTCCGCAAAGTATTCGGTTGTTATTTCCCTGACCGTTTCTTGAGAAAGCGGCTTGTAACTGGACATTTTCAGGCCCCTTTGCGAAACAGCTTGTTATCTTTGTCAAGAATCATATCGATGGTTTCCGTATCATCGGGCCGCAAATCGTCCTCAAGATTGCTCAAGGCGGAAATACGGGCTGTGCAATACGCTATGAATTCAGGCGATGGATTTGTCTTTTCCTTTTCCTTGTTGCGTGCCGAAATAAAAGGCTGCATTTCATCGCCAAGGATCTCCAAGGCAACTTCATAATTTATTTGCGCATCGTTGATACCTAGATAAAGCGGCTTGTTCATGATATTTCCCTTTCCTCTTGATTTTCGCGGACGCGAAAAAACTCACTCTTTACCTGCCATTTCTTACCGGGAAATCGGCAGCCGGCAATTCGGCTAACGTGATTTCGCCGTTTGCATACTTCATGGCAAGTTCTTTCAATTCCGGCGATTCGGGCAACGCTGCCAGGCCGACAATGGCATTTGCCTGTACCATTCCTCTGTCCGGCGTTGCCGTTTTTCCGCTGAAAGCGCCTGACGCTCAACAAGTGCGCTTTGGCGTTGCTCCTTTTAAAATACTGTGCTCTGGCTACGTTTTCCCGCCATGACCCCACCAAGCCGCCAGCAACACCACGGCGAGGATATATCCAAGACCCGTATACATACAGCCTGAACTTGTTTCCCGGTAGCCTGTGCGTCTTCAAAACCATAAACGCCACATCAAATAAGCCGGTAACGCCCACCGCGATTGCCAACGGCACCAGTTTTCCTATCTGTCCAGCCATTCCTTACCGCTCCATTGATAGTTTCGCGCCCGCGAAAATCTTGAATGTTGACAAGTAAAACAACCTTACAATAAAAATTTGACCTCTACCGTTCCAGGTCGCGGTTCGGCTCGGCCTTGATCTCGTGTTTTTCTC